>NZ_AQGU01000022.1:0-300000 GCF_014905615.1 Pseudoalteromonas aliena SW19 | reverse complement strand
GTTATCTATTCGTTGAGCGCTGATAAATTGTTGTTTAAGGTTAATTAAATCGTCGTAAGTTATACAAGATTGATGTGGCTTTTTCGCACTTATCATTGCGAGTATTGCCTTAATTGTACCTGATGTACCAATGACATTTTTCCAGCCTTCGTTTATGTAACTAGCAAAAATAACTTCTATTTCTTGTTCTGCTTTTATTTCAGCTTTATTGAAGTGCTTAGGACTAATTATACCATCAATAAAAAATTGATTTGTGTAACTAACACAACCCATATTACGACTAGTAAGTAGTTTGTGTTGAAAGTGCTGGCCGATTATTAATTCAGTACTTCCACCGCCAATATCAATAACAAGACGGTTATCTTCATTATGTAGGTAGTGGGCAACACCTTGATAAATCAGGCGAGCTTCTTCTTGTCCTGCAACAACGTTAATATGAAATGGAAATACCTCATTTGCTTGTGTTAAAAAGGCATGGATATTTTTAGCGCGTCTAAAGGTATGGGTTGCCGCTACTTTTACATTACAGGCAGGGAAATCTTGCAGAGTTTTAGCAAACTGTTTTAGCACGACTAAAGCGCGATCAATAGCATACTGGCTTAGTTTTGACTTATCATCGAAACTATCAGCTAAATACACACGCTGCTTTTCTTTATGTAAAATTTGCAGTGTGCCATCAACTTCACGAGCAACGACTAAATGAAAGCTATTCGAGCCTAAATCGACAGCGGCTATAGATGGGCGATTACTCATTGTTATAATTACTTTCCCATTTTTTTAGATGATCATAAGTCGCTATTTGTGAACGAATTTTTTTACGATTCCCACGTCGCACATAAGTGTTTTTTTGTTCTTTGTCGATTAAGCGTGCTTTTGTGCGGTCTTTAAATTGTAGCTCTAAAATATCAATAATGAGCAGCTTTAATTTAGCGTCTAAAATTGGCACGCCCACTTCAACACGATGATCAAGGTTACGGGTCATCCAATCAGCAGACGAAATATACACTTTGTCCTCGCCGTTATTACCAAACACCATTACGCGAGGATGCTCTAAAAAACGATCAACAATACTAATCACTCTTATGTTATCGCTAAACTTGGCTACCCCAGGTATTAATGAGCACATACCGCGCACAATAATGCGAATTTTAACGCCACAACGACCAGCATGATAAAGCTTATCAACAAGCTGCTTGTCGACCAAATTATTTACTTTAACGGTAATTTTACCGGCAAAACCATTTTCGACGTGTTGAATTTCTTTATCGATTAAATCGAGTAAAGTGTCACGAGCATTGATAGGTGATAGCATTAAGTATTCAAAACTAAAAGGCTTATAGCTGCTTTCTATAAATCTAAATACGCTGTCGCATTCTTCACAGATCCCGACATGTTTCGTGAATAAACTAAAGTCGGTATATATTTTGGCGGTTTTTTCATGAAAATTACCGGTTCCAATATGCGCATACTTTACTATTTGGCCTTTTTCTTTACGTTGAATAATACACAACTTGCTGTGCACTTTTAACGCGGGTATACCAAAAATTACTTTAATGCCTGCGCTGCTTAATATTTTTGCCCATTCAATATTATTTTGTTCATCAAAACGGGCCTTTAGCTCAACCATTACGGTAACTTGTTTGCCATTTTTAGCGGCATTAATCAATGATGAAATAAGCCGCGATTTACTTGCAACACGATAAATATTAACTTTAATTTGTGTCACTTTAGGATCAAAGGCTGCTTGGCGCACATATTCCAGTAAATGATTAAATGTGTGGTATGGGTAGTAAAGTAAAATATCTCGCTCGGTAATAGCGTCAAATACGCTGGTGTGTTTGTTAAACGCGGTGCTTTGTAATGCAGGTAATGGTTTATTTTCAAGATACTGCCGGCCTACATTAGGGAAGGCAATAAAATCTCTAAAATTACGGTAGCGTCCAGCTGGGATCAGCGCATCATGATGAGTTACATTTAGCCGTTTTTTCATTACTTTAAGCATGCTTTCGGGCATCGTTTCGTCATAGACTAAGCGTACAGGTTCAGCATAAATACGTTGTTTTAATCCTTTGGACATCTTATCCAGCAGACCCTCTTCTAATTCATCATCAAGATTATATTCGGCATCACGGGTAAGCTTAATTGAGTGACCTTGGATAGTTTGAAAGCTAAAAAAGCTGCTGAATACGTCATTTAAAAAATATAAAATAACATCATCAAGCATCACAATGGTTTTATGGCGGCGGGTTTTCTCGCTTGGTAAATTTATAAATCTTGGTACACGATCGGTTGGCACTTCGAGCATTGCGTAATGATTTTTCTCGTCACTCATTTCTACAAATAAGTAAGTCATGGTGTCATTTACGTAATCTGAGTAATCTCTATTCTCATCAAGTAAGATTGGGGATATATGTTGTAGGACATTGTCAGTAAAGTAATTTTTTAACCAATTTAAATGAAATTCACTGAGCTTCTCTGGCCTATTTACGTGAATATTATGTGTGGTTAAATCATTTAAGATTTGTTGGTGAATTTGATTAAATTTCTTACCAAGCAGTAATACTTTCTTTTGTATCTGACTTAGTAGTACTTCATCTTCTTCAAAATTAGCATTAGGAAGTTTGCTTAATAAAATACGGCGCTTAACGTCGGCTACACGGACTCTGAAAAACTCATCAAGGTTATTAGAAAAAATACCTAAAAAACGTATGCGCTCAATAATTGGGTTACTTTTGTCTTTAGCTTCTTGCAGCACACGTTCGTTGAACGACAGCCAGCTTAACTCCTTTGAAAAATACTCAATAACGTGGGTGTGTTCTATGTGGGCATTCATACTTCATTCCGCTATTTAATGCTGAATAAAATATAATGTAACTTAATGACATTAAAGTGACATGCGTGCCAGCGATGTGACACGCATAAGGGGGTATTATACTTCTTCGGTGTCTACGATTAGATCACTTGTTATTGACTCGAGCGCATCAATAACTTCTTCTTTATTCATTCCATTTGGCAAAGTGACTGTCGCCACAGCGCTAAAAATAGGTACTCCCCAATTAGGTGCGCTTTGTTGTCTTGAATTTAAGTGAGTAATATTAGCCCCTTTATGGCGTATCACACTTGCTAGTTCTTGAACAATACCAGGGCGATCGTTACCTGTAATAACTAGATTAATTTGCTCAAGCGATGATTGTTCAATTTCAGTGTTACCCGCTTCAATACGTACATCGAGCTTGGGAAGTGCATTGAGTGCGCTTTGTAAGGATTGAAAATGCTCCTCTGCTACTTCAAGTTGAATAATACCTGCAAAGTGACCTAGTAGATGGCTCAAGTTACTACTAAGCCAGTTTCCGTGATTCTCCAATACGACCGAGGAAATATTTTCGACTAATCCAGGGCGGTCTTTCCCTAAAATAGTAATAACCAGTTGCTTCATAAATAATTCTCTTTTTAAGGCCAAAGAAAGTAAATGCGTAGGCACTAAGTGTTTAATTTATCGGTTGTTAAAGTGTAGCTATAAAGTCCTAATTTTAAATTGATAAAAACGGGATTTAATATACATGCTATGCATTTTTTAAAGCTACGATTGCCTATTTGATACTTTGTGAGTATTGACCTCGATAAATACTTTGTCCAATTATTTTACAATTTAGTTCACTTATAAGTCACTCATTTGAAGTTTTATTAAGCTAGTTGTCTAACTGCTTTATTTATATTTGCTATTAAGAGCTTATTATTACCGCTGTAACATTACTGTCATCTTGATGAAATATAATTTATGCAACGTTAAGATTTAAGGGTGTTTTGATGACTTCCAATCCGAATAAACCGACTTTTAATACGGATCGAAGCCGTCTATTTAAAGATCGGTTTGCCCAATTTGGCATA
Source organism: Pseudoalteromonas aliena SW19 (assembly GCF_014905615.1). Lineage (NCBI taxonomy): Bacteria > Pseudomonadati > Pseudomonadota > Gammaproteobacteria > Alteromonadales > Pseudoalteromonadaceae > Pseudoalteromonas > Pseudoalteromonas aliena. The sequence goes on along the minus strand of NZ_AQGU01000022.1, from coordinate 296,112 downwards.
ACCGCAGGCGGGGTAATGGTATTAGTGGCACTGCTATTAATATTCTTTTATCTTCTTTATGTAGTACAACCAATTTTTGAATCAGCTAAAGTTGAAAAGCGTAACAGCTTAAACATTGCTAATGCAGATCAGATTGTCGGTTTAGGCGTTGAAGAGCAAACTGAGGTGGCTTATTTATTAGGTCAACAAGGGCAAGTTGATTTTTATAATATTGAAAAATCAAATTTCGGTAAAAAACTCAAAACCCTCGATGTCATATTGCCAAGCGAAGCAAGTAGTTTTGCAACAAGCGCACCGTTTCAGGGGCAATATGCTTATGGCTTGAAAAACGGCACCGTGGTGGTGGTTGTACCTAAGTTTTTAGTTACCTTTCCAAACAACGAGCGAAAATTAACCCCACGTGTTGATTATCCACTTGGCGAAATGGCATTAGCAGTAGACGAACAAGGAGCGGCAATTAAGCGCTTTGCGTTTAGTCATTATGAAGATAAAACGGCTGTGGTTGCGTTAACCGAAGATAAACGTGTTTTATTCAGCAGCTTTGTGGCTGAAGAAAATATGTTTACCGGAGATGTTGAATGGGTTGTGCAGCGCACTGAACTTGATATCGAAGGCCGTGTAGATGAGCTTCTAATATCACCGGATACAACGCGTACATTTATTCGTTCGGCTAATCAAATTTATGTATATGATACACGCGACCCAAGCGATGTTGAGCAAATACAATTGCTTTCAGCCAACGAAGAGCGCGCAAATATAGTGTCTGCTCAATTATTAGCGGGTGCAAATTCGTTAATGCTTGCTAATGATAATGGTGAAGTTTCACAGTGGTTTGAAGTGAATACAGATACTGGCCGAGAGTATCAAAAAATTCGTTCATTCGAGACGAGTAAACAAAGTAAACTCAATATATTCACAGAATTTTACCGACGTACATTTTTCACTACCAGTAGTAATGGTGAGTTGGGTGTTTACTACACAACAAGTGAAGCTAAATTATGGCAGGGTAAAGTAAGTGAAGGTGAAATTAAAAACTTTGCAATTGCACCACGCTCTAATGCGGCATTAATTTTAGCTGATGACAAATTAACCGTATTAGAAATACACAATGAACACCCAGAAGTAACGTGGTCAGCACTTTGGCAAGAAGTATGGTATGAAGGTTACCCAGAGCCAGGCTATATTTGGCAATCAACCTCAGCCAGTGATGACTTTGAATCTAAGTTTTCATTAGTGCCAATTTCGTTTGGTACAATCAAGGCCGCATTTTACGCCATGTTATTTGCAGTACCAATTGCATTGTCATCGGCTATTTACACTGCTTACTTTATGTCGAGCGGATTACGTAAAGTTGTTAAACCAACAGTAGAAATAATGGAAGCACTGCCGACTGTTATTTTGGGCTTTTTAGCGGGCCTTTGGTTAGCACCACTGATTGAAGAACATCTACCCGCAATTGTTGGATTGCTCATCTTATTGCCGCTAGGTATTTTAGGTGCTGCATTTGGGTGGACTAAATTACCAGCCGGTATTCGTCATAAAATTCCTGAAGGCTCTCATTCAATAATCCTTATACCCGTTGTGTTATTTATTGGCTGGTTTTCATTTGCGATGAGCGAAACGATTGAGCTTTGGATGTTTGACGGCAATGTACGTCAATATTTAACAAATGAACTTGGTATGACGTTCGATCAACGTAACTCACTAGTTGTTGGTATTGCGATGGGCTTTGCGGTTATTCCTACTATTTTCTCAATAGCAGAAGATGCTGTGTTTAGTGTACCTAAGCATTTATCAAACGGTTCATTAGCGTTGGGTGCAACTCAGTGGCAAACACTTGTACGTGTTGTATTGCTAACTGCCAGCCCTGGTATTTTTTCCGCCGTAATGATGGGGTTGGGCCGTGCTGTTGGTGAAACAATGATTGTACTGATGGCCACCGGTAATACACCAATAATGGATTGGAGTATTTTTCAAGGAATGCGGACGCTTGCAGCAAATATTGCAGTTGAAATGCCAGAATCAGAAGTAGGCAGTTCACACTATAGAATATTATTTTTAGCGGCTTTTGTACTATTCATATTCACCTTTATTTTCAACACAATCGCTGAGTTTGTTCGCCAGCAATTGCGTGAAAAATACAGCTCAATGTAAGTGGAGAGACACGACATGGTAAAGCAGTGGTTTAGGTCTGGTTCTCCTTGGATTTGGATGACCGGTGGTGCAGTGAGCATCAGTTTGATTTCAGTGTTAGGTTTATTAGCAATGATAGCCTGGAAGGGATTAAGTTTCTTTTGGCCTTCTGAAGTGATGCAGTATGAGCTTGAAGGCTCTATTGCAAAGCAAACCGTTATTGGTGAAGTTTACGACCGAGAAATGGTACCCAAAGAGCGTTTAGCTGCAACAGGTGTTGATGTATCAGCATTTGATAAAGAAGAGTTTGAGCGTTTACTTATCAAAACAGGTAACCGTGAATACGTCGATTTAGATTTTCGTTGGATACTTGAAACCGATATAAAAGAAAAATCGGCACCAGCGACACTTGCGGTATTTGAGCGTAGTAAAAACGGTAATTTTTACGGTTACCTAGAGAGCGTTATTAAAGATGGCAAGCCAGTTGCTGGTGATACCGTTGAGGCTTTACACGAACTTGTTGATCGCGCAGTTGATTTAAATGATGAAGCGCTTGATTTACAAAACGGCGATATTGGCCACATTAACTATGAACTTGAACGCTTACGGTTAAAAGAGAAAGGTTATTTACTTGATAATGAGTTAACCGATGAGCGTGTTGCTGAACTTGCTCAAGCGCGTGCTAATTTACGTGCAGAGTATGGCGTACTTGAAAAAGAGTTATTCGCACTGCGTAAACTTGCAAAACGTGACTATGTTACTGTAAAAGATATGCGCGGTGAAATTGTGACTATCCCTATGTATCAGGTACTTGATGTTTGGTTTCCAAATGACATGGGCTTTTTTGCAAAACTAGGTCATTACTTTGTACAGCTAGGCAAGTTTGTATCTGATGATCCGCGTGAAGCAAATACCGAAGGTGGCGTGTTTCCTGCCATATTTGGTACTGTTTTTATGGTTATGCTAATGGCGGTAATAGTAACGCCGTTTGGTGTTGTCGCTGCAATTTACTTACATGAATATGCAGCGAAAAACGCAGTGACGAAAATGATTCGTATTGCAGTCATTAACTTAGCCGGTGTGCCTTCAATTGTATACGGTGTATTTGGCTTAGGCTTTTTTGTTTATATGTTAGGTGGTAGTTTAGACCAATTGTTTTACCCTGAAGCATCGCCAACCCCTGTATTTGGTACGCCAGGTGTAATGTGGTCAGCATTGACATTGGCTATATTAACGCTCCCTGTTGTAATTGTATCGACCGAAGAAGGGTTATCTCGAATTCCAAGCACGGTACGTGATGGTTCATTAGCGCTGGGCGCAACAAAAGTTGAAACGTTATGGCGTATTGTAATTCCAATGGCAAGCCCTGCAATTATGACCGGTTTAATACTCGCTGTTGCGCGCGCCGCAGGTGAAGTTGCACCATTAATGCTGGTGGGTGTGGTAAAAATGGCACCTACATTGCCACTTGATGGTAACTTTCCATATTTTCACTTAGATAGAAAGTTCATGCATTTAGGGTTTCATATTTACGATGTTGGCTTTCAAAGTCCAAATGTTGAAGCAGCGCGACCACTGGTATATGCAACTGCATTTTTATTGGTGTCGGTAATTATAACGCTCAACATAACGGCCATTGGTATACGTAACCATTTACGTGAAAAATTCAGATCGCTTGAACACTAATTAGTAAAGATTTTATAGGTAATAAACATGATTACAGTCGCTACACAAGTAAACCAAGCAAATTTGGGCATGAAGTTAGATTTAGATAATTTAACCGATGAGCAAAAAGCGCTAGAAATTAAAGACCTTGATCTTTACTACGGTGATAAACAAGCGCTTAGTAAAGTGAACATGAGCATCCCAAAAGGCCAAGTAACGGCGTTCATTGGTCCATCGGGTTGTGGTAAATCAACGTTACTGCGTTGTATCAACCGTATGAATGACCTTGTGGATATTTGTCGCATTGAGGGTGAAATATTACTGCATGGACAAAATATTTACGATAAAAGCGTTGATGTTGCTGCGCTTCGCCGTAATGTGGGCATGGTGTTTCAACGCCCTAATCCGTTTCCTAAATCAATTTATGAGAATGTGGTTTATGGTCTACGCTTACAAGGTATTAAAGAAAAGCGCAAACTAGATGAAGTGGTAGAGCAATCACTTCGTGGCGCAGCCCTGTGGGATGAAGTAAAAGATAGATTACACGATAGTGCATTTGGTTTATCGGGTGGTCAGCAACAGCGTTTAGTTATTGCTCGCTCAATTGCGATTGAGCCAGAAGTCCTTTTATTGGATGAGCCGACATCGGCACTCGATCCAATTTCTACTTTGGTAATCGAAGAGCTAATAAACGATTTAAAGAATAAATTTACCGTTGTTATTGTTACACATAACATGCAACAAGCAGCGCGAGTATCTGATCAAACCGCCTTTATGTACATGGGTGAATTAATTGAATACTCAGATACAAATACCTTATTCACAACACCAACGAAGAAAAAGACCGAAGATTATATTACCGGTCGTTACGGTTAATTAGCCTATTACAGCGTGTTGTATAAGATCAAAAGAGAAGGTAATTATGGAACATAACATTAATAAACACATTTCTGGGCGCTTTAACCAAGAACTAGAAAATGTGCGTAATCACGTATTAAGCATGGGTGGCTTAGTTGAGCAACAATTAAGCAGTGCACTTGATGCGGTCAGTCGAAACGATGCAGAGCTTGCGCAAAAAGTCCGTGAAAATGACTACAAAGTAAATGCCATGGAAGTGAACATTGATGAAGAATGTACACGAATTATTGCTCGCCGCCAGCCTGCGGCTAGCGACTTACGTTTAGTAATCGCCATAGCGAAAACAATTGCTGATTTAGAGCGCATTGGTGATGAAGCAAAGCGAATCGCAAAAGTTGCTCTTGATTCATTTACCAAAGATCAACAAGATCTACTCGTAAATATTGAAAACATGGGCCGCCAAGTTTTAAAAATGTTGCATGATGTACTTGATGCATTTGCCCGTATGGATGTGCAACGAGCATTTCAGGTTCACAAGGAAGATGCCAAGGTAGATCGAGAGTATGAAGCCATTACACGTCAAATTATGACTTATATGATGGAAGACCCTCGTTCAATACCAAAAATTATGGACTTAGTTTGGTCTGTTCGTTCGTTAGAGCGTATTGGCGACCGTTGTCAAAATATTGCTGAATACATTATTTATTTTGTAAACGGTAAAGATATTCGTCATACATCTCAAGAAGATATAGAAAAATCATTATAAATTTAACTATTTCATTCTTTTGTATTAAAGCGACCTTGTGTCGCTTTGTGCGTTGCAAGAGCAAGTGAAGCAATAAAAAGCGTTCACAATCGTTGTTAATGCTGTAAAATTCATGCTGCAAAGCATATCAATTTGATTAAAGGGTCAGTTATGCCTACAAACGCGTTTTTAGGAGTATTTGCAAAATCTCCTATCAAGCCAATGGAAGAACACATAAAGAAAGTTCATCAAGCAAGTAAAGCTTTGATACCTTTCTTTAATCACGTATTTAAAGAAGAGTGGGTACAAGCTGAAGAGCTTCGCATCACTATTCGTAATTTAGAGCGTGAAGCCGATGATATGAAAAGAGATATACGTTTACAGTTACCGCGCGGTTTATTCATGCCGGTAGAGCGTACAGATCTGCTCGAATTAGTAACCCAACAAGATAAAATTGCAAATAAAGCAAAAGACATTGCTGGACGTGTGATTGGTCGTGAAATGACCATTCCAAAAGTTATGCAAGTTGATTTCTTGGCTTATTTAACTCGTTGTGTTGATGCGACAAAACAAGCATCTAAAGCAATTAACGAATTAGAAGAGCTGCTAGAAACAGGCTTTAAAGGTCGTGAAGTGACCTTAGTAGAAAAAATGCTAGTTGAATTGGATGCAATAGAACAAGACACGGACGAAATGCAAATAAAAGTACGCCGCCAACTACGAGATGTAGAAGGTGAGTTAAATCCAATTGATGTGATGTTTTTATACAAAATCATTGAATGGGTTGGCGAGCTTGCAGATATTGCAGAGCGCGTAGGATCACGTCTTGAGCTGATGTTAGCTCGTTAATTTAAAATCAGTTCAAACACGAAAGATTAAGGTTTTACAATGGATATCATTGCATCTTACGGCACGGTATTAATTTTAATTGCCGCAGCAGTCGGCTTTTTTATGGCTTATGGTATTGGCGCGAATGACGTAGCTAACGCCATGGGAACTTCTGTAGGTTCAAAAGCATTAACAATCAAACAGGCTATTTTTATAGCGATGATTTTTGAATTTGCAGGTGCTTATTTAGCTGGTGGTGAGGTTACATCAACAATTCGTAAAGGAATTATTGATGCGGCACCATTTGCAGATATTCCAGAACTTATGGTTCTGGGTATGATTGCTTCTTTATTTGCAGCCGGAACATGGCTATTAATGGCTTCGTTTCTAGGTTGGCCAGTATCAACTACTCACTCAATCATTGGTGCAATCATTGGTTTTGCATTAGTTGCAGTAGGCACTGAGGCAATTCAATGGGATAAAGTAGGTGGTATTGTAGGTAGTTGGATTATAACGCCCGCTATATCTGGTTTTATTGCATACTTAATATTTATGAGTGCGCAAAAACTTATTTTTGATACTGATGCTCCACTTAAAAATGCTAAACGCTACGTACCACTTTATATGGGACTGGCGGGCTTTATTATGGCCTTGGTTACAATTAAAAAAGGCTTAAAGCATGTTGGCGTAGACTTAGGTGCTGTTGAAGGTTATGCACTTTCAATCGCCGTTGCAGTGATTGTGGCAATTATTGGTAAGATTGCTATTTCTCGCTTAAACATTGATCCTAAAGCCGATAAGCAAATGCAGTTCAACAATGTTGAAAAAGTATTTGCAGTATTAATGGTACTAACAGCCTGTTGTATGGCGTTTGCTCATGGTTCTAATGACGTTGCTAATGCTATTGGTCCACTAGCTGCTGTTGTAAACATTGTTGAAAACAATGGTGAAATTGCTAAGAAAGCCGCTATTGCTTGGTGGATTCTACCGCTTGGTGGTTTTGGTATTGTGGCAGGTCTTGCTATTTTAGGTAAAAAAGTAATTAAAACGATTGGTGAAGGTATTACACATTTAACACCTAGCCGTGGTTTTGCTGCTGAATTAGCTGCCGCTTCAACGGTTGTTATTGCATCAGGCACAGGTATGCCAATCTCTACTACACAAACCTTAGTGGGTGCGGTATTAGGTGTAGGTATGGCGCGTGGTATTGGTGCTCTTAATATGAGTGTTATCAGAAACATTGTAGTTTCTTGGGTAATTACGTTGCCAGTTGGTGCTGCCCTTGCTATTGTTATTTTCTATGTACTAAGAACCGCATTTGGGGTTTAACAAAAAAGTACTCAAAGACTTTTAGCTTGAAAAGATCTCAATGCCCTAGGTGTTGGGGTCTTTTTATTTGTGGAAAGAAAAATGACGAATCTCCCAAGTATTAAACAGTTACAGTATTTGTTGGCTGTTCACCAGTATCAGCATTTTGGCCGTGCAGCGAGTGCGTGCTTTATAGGGCAATCAACTTTAAGCAGTGCGATTCAAAACCTTGAGGAAACACTTGGTTGTCAGCTCATTGAGCGAGAAAATCGTAGCCTTATGTTTACCAGCATTGGTGAGGAAGTAGTAGAACGTGCACGTAGGATTATTAACGACACAATTAGTTTAAAAGAGCTTACTAAAAGCTTTTTAACACCACTGCATGGTAAATTAACCGTTGGTGTAATACCGACTATCGCCAGCTTTATTGCGGCTCCGCTCTATCACTTTTGTAAAGAAACTTTTGGTGATTTAGAACTGGTATTAATAGAAGATACTAGTGATAAGTTACTCGATAAGCTCGAGCATGGACATATTGATTTAGCGTTACTGGCTTTGCCATATGAAACCGACAAGTTTCACACTCAAGTGCTTGCTAAAGATCATTTTAGTTTGGTGCATCATAAAGATTACACACCAGCAAAGGGCGTGGAGGATTTTAATTTACTGCCGGATGCAAGTGTATTTTTACTCGAACGAGAGCACTGTATGACAGGGCATGCGCTCAGTGCGTGTCATTTAAATCGTGCTAGCTGTATTAATCCCTTTGAAGCGGCGAGTTTGCATACATTGCTTAGTATGGTTGAGCATCAGCTTGGTGTGACTTTTTTACCGCAAATGGCGATTAATGCCGGTATTTTGGATAATAAAAACATGATTGCGACCCCTTCGCAAAATGATGCATATAGGGATGTTGGTATATTGTGGCGTAAGACAACTGGGCGTATTCGTGATTTTAAATTGTTTAGCCAGCAACTTGAATCATTCTTAAAGTATCAATGCAGCTTAGATTTTATTAAAAAATAAAGCAGCTACAAAGGCTGCTTTTGATCATGTTTATGACCTTCGAAAGGTTCTAGTTCAGGTAAAAATAATAGGTAAATCCATACGACTAGGTTAAAGTAGGGCACACATCCTAAGACAGTAAATACCTTAACAGGATAGCCTTTAATCGTTGCATATCGATAACATTGATATGCAATAACAAAGTGTATAGCTAGTAACAAAGTAACTAATTGCATCATACCTTTCTCCTTAAGATCCTAAGTAGTATCAAACTTAACTACAAAAGCCAGTTATGTACCATTAAGTGGTAATGTCATGTTTTTCAAGTGTAATCCATTAAACAGCGTGACATTCGCTGGGTTGTGAGTAGAGTATAGGCAATAAAGACAATAATGACAGCAATAAAATGCTTAAAATTGTTTAATTTTACGGATTATTAGCTAGGTGATTGTTGATAAAAAACTTTATTATTTAAAATATTTTCAAGCTCAGCTTTAACTTTTTCGATGGGTATTGGGCGAGCTATAAAGTAGCCTTGACCATAATCTACGCCAATCTCTTTTAGTGCATAAAAGATCTCTTTATTTTCAACATATTCAGCTACAGAGAGTTTGTCGAGAGAGCTACTTATGTCATTGATTGCTTTTACTAGGGCTAAATCAATAGGATCATTTAGCATATCACGTACAAAGGAGCCATCAATTTTAACATGCTGCGCGGGAAGTTGTTTAAGATAGTTAAACGTACTAAAGCCAGTACCAAAATCATCTATTGAAAAGTGGCAGCCTAGGTTATTCAGCTTTTCGATCATTTTACGCGTTGCTTTTAAATTATTTATACTTGCTGACTCAGTAATCTCAAAAATAATACGGGTAGGAGATACTTGGTACTTTTCTAAATTTGATTCAATAAGCGGTAATAATCGTTCATCTAAAAAAGACTGAGCAGATAAGTTAATAGCAACTTGCTTTAATTCTGGATGTTTCGCAACGCAAGAAACTGTGTTACGTATAACGCATTGATCCATCAAAAAAGTATCGTTTAGCATTTCAAGAGAAGGAATAAATTGGTCAGGATATACGAGTTTATTATTGAGTTTTAAGCGCAGTAGAACTTCAAAATAGGCTACTTTATTCTCTTTAAAGTCCCATATAGGCTGATAGTGAAGCTCTATATTATTTTGCTGTAATGCTTGGCGTATTTCATGGCCCCACTCTAAACCTGTTTGTAATGTATTGTTTTGCTTATCTTCTTTTGAATAGCAGTGAACTAAGTTACGACCTAAGTTTTTAGCAATATATAAAGCAATGTCGGCTTGTTTTAAACACTCATTAGGGTCACAATTTTTTGATGTTATTTGAGCTAAGCCAATAGAGCAACTTATAGTATAAACTTGGTCGCCAGACATAAATGCATGTTTTTCTATTGCACTGCACACTCCCTCTGCTACTAAGTGAGCCTCAAGCAAGTTCATATTTGTTAGTATTACGGCAAATTCATCGCCACCAATACGACAAACTAGATGATCACCACCAATATTATCTTTAAAAAGCTCAGCGACTTCTTTTAAAACAACATCGCCTTGATGATGCCCTTTGCTGTCGTTTATTATTTTGAAATGGTCAAGATCAATATAGATCAATGCGTGTTCAATATTGGTATGTGTTTGATCAGGCATGCAAATTTGGTTAAGTTGTTGATCAAAATAATAGCGATTGTGCAGTCCCGTTAATGTGTCGTGTAATGCTAAATGACGCAGCTGTAATTCTGCTTGTTTTCGTTCATGGATATTATCGATTGTTGCCGTAATTGTCGCATTATTACGACTATTTTTAATCAGCTGAAGCCTGCATTCAACCCAAATTTCATTCCCATTTTTATGATTTATTTTTATTTCAATTTGTTGTTGCTGATCACCGCCATGGAGAATATTGCTTACTGTATTTTGTAGTTTTTGCTGGCATTCATTGGTACAAAAATCAGTGAGTGAGCGTTGCAGTGAATACTTCACGCCAAAGCCACTGAGTGTCTCCCATGCTGGGTTAATGAAGCGAATAAGGCCTTGTTGATCTAGTTCAAGGACAACCGTATTTAAGTGCAATAAAATACGTTGATGAGCTGAAAATAACTCTTTGTATTTTACTTCACTCAAACTTAATTGCTCAACTTTGTTGGCAAACTCAGCGTAACTCACCATAAAATCTTCTCGGCGTGCTGCGTGATCACATACTTTGTTCAAAAATGAAGGGTCGTAGGGGGCGCGGATAAAATCGGTAACGCCTGACAGCAAAAGCTGTTCTGCATAGTCTGCATCTGCGTTATCTATAATCGTTACAATCGCTTGCTTAGGGTTATGCTGTAAAATATCTTCTACTAATATGCTTGATATTTCAGCCCTATTTGCTGTTGCATCGAGTAACACAATTGAAAACTGCTGCTGATAATAAGCACTAAGCGCCTCTTTACTTGTGGTTACATGAGTAATTGCAAAGTTTAGTTTGAGTTGTTCGCTAATATCATTGGCTTTACTTTGCTGAGGTTCTAATAGTAATAGATTTAAGCGACTGCTTTTTTCTAAGTGTGTTGACAGCACATTAGCCAAAACTTGTGGCAACATATCTTGATGCTCAAAAGGCAGTACCGCATCAATACCATAGCTACGGGCGGTCGTTTCGGCTATTCGCTCACAGTAGATAGGGGGAGTTAGTAATATAGGTGTGTTTTTTGTGGTTTTTAATAAACCAGAACGGATCATTCGAGAAAAACGCCAGCCATCAATTTTACCTACATTCAGCCCTGTAATAATAATATCTACAGGTTGTTGCTTTAAGATTTTTAAGGCTTCCTGACTGTCTTGGACTTCAATAAAAGTAAACACATTTAAGCTATCTAAAGTGGCACGAATAGTGCGACGCTCAGCACTACTTGCATTTAATATTAGCAACTTAAGCCGTTTTGCCACGTATTATTACCCCTACAAAAACTTATAATTATTTAACCGAGTTAGAGTAATGACATTTCTTTACAAGAACAAGAAGATTTAACCTAAGTATAGACACTATTGGATTTTTGAGGTTGAAATTACACATTTCCCTTGTTTTTATACACAATAGAACATTGTTTAATTTATATAAGTAACCGAATTTAAGACATAGATTACTCGGTTTTTATTTATTGCCACAAAATAGTAGCCGCAGCTATTGCCAAATACCTTTAAATCCACCGAAATTAGGCTGATTTCTTGAGCTTAATACACGATAGATATACACTTGGCGCGATTTTAAATGATGTGGATAACCAATTATGCGCGTGGCTGACTTTAGCTTTGACTTACCTGATGAATTAATTGCTCGCTTTCCTAAAACGGATCGAACGAGTAGCCGCTTACTCAAGCTTGATGGCCCAAGTGGCGAGATTGAGCACAAAGTTTTTAGTGACATACTTGAATTAGTTCATGAAAATGACTTATTAGTTTTTAATAACACCAGAGTGATCCCTGCGCGTATGTTTGGCCAAAAAGCATCGGGTGGTAAAGTTGAGGTTTTAGTTGAGCGCGTACTTGATGAGCATCGCGTGTTGGCGCATGTTCGAGCAAGTAAGTCATTAAAGCCTGGTAACGAAGTGATCCTCGAAGGTAAAGCTAAAGCAATAATGGTGGCGCGTCACGACACCTTATTCGAACTTGAATTTGATCATAGCCAAAATGTGCTCGATATATTAAATGATATTGGGCATATGCCATTACCACCTTATATTGATCGCCCTGATAATGAAGCCGACCGCGAGCGCTATCAAACGGTTTACGGTGAAAAACCAGGTGCTGTTGCAGCGCCCACTGCAGGCTTACATTTTGATAAACAACTAATGGCTGCGTTAAAAGAAAAAGGCGTACAAATGGCATTTGTTACCTTGCATGTTGGCGCAGGGACATTTCAGCCAGTGCGTGTAGAGACGATTGACGAACATGTAATGCACTCTGAATACATTGAAGTACCACAAGATGTTGTAGACGCCGTTGCACAAACTAAAGCAAACGGCGGGCGAGTGATCGCTGTTGGTACAACGTCAATGCGTTCACTCGAATCTGCTGCAAAAATACATGGTGGCAAGCTCGATACTTACTTTGGTGATACCGATATATTTATTTATCCGGGTTATCAGTTTAACGTAGTGGATGCCATGGTTACTAATTTCCACCTACCAGAATCAACGCTTATTATGTTAGTGAGTGCCTTTAGCGGCCAAGAGAACATAATGGGGGCTTATAACACCGCAATTGAACAACAATATCGCTTTTTTAGTTACGGTGATGCGATGTTTTTAACACGTAAATATTAAATTTTTAGTAAAAATAACTACAAACCCCAACACATTGTTGAGGTTTGTATTTACGATAGTAAATCAGCATCGAATTTACCGTAGCTAATAGTATTAACTTAGCAAAAAGGGTAGAATCAAGCGGTTAAATTATAGCTTGTTGGACTGTTTTTCTGACATTGAGGATGATATGAAATTTGAATTAGACCGTACAGACGGAAAAGCGCGCCGTGGCCGCTTGATTTTTGACCGTGGTGTAATAGAAACACCCGCGTTTATGCCTGTAGGTACCTACGGTACTGTTAAAGGTATGACGCCGGATGAAGTAAAAGCAACGGGTGCACAAATTTGCTTAGGGAATACTTTTCACCTAATGCTTCGCCCAGGTACTGAAATCATCAAACAACACGGTGATTTACATGACTTTATGAATTGGGACTTTCCAATTCTAACTGACTCGGGCGGTTTCCAAGTATTCAGCCTTGGTGCTATGCGTAAAATTACCGAAGAAGGGGTGCTGTTTAGTTCACCTGTTAACGGTGAAAAAATTATGATGTCGCCAGAAAAATCAATGGAAGTACAGCGTGATTTAGGATCTGATATTGTTATGATATTTGACGAATGTACGCCGTATCCTGCGACTGAAAAAGAAGCTAAAGACTCTATGGAGTTATCGCTTCGTTGGGCTAAGCGTTCAAAAGAAGGGCATGGCGACAATCCATCTGCGTTATTTGGTATTATTCAAGGTGGTATGTACCCACAATTACGTGCACAATCACAAGCTGGTCTTGAAGAAATTGGTTTTGATGGTTATGCATTAGGTGGCCTATCTGTAGGTGAACCTAAAAACGAAATGATGAATATTCTTGATCATTGTGCGTTTAAAATGCCAGAAGACAAACCTCGTTATTTAATGGGGGTTGGTAAACCTGAAGATTTAGTTGAGTCAGTGCGTCGTGGTATTGATATGTTTGATTGTGTTATGCCAACGCGTAATGCGCGTAACGGTCATTTATTTATTACCACGGGCGTTGTTAAAATTCGTAACGCTGTGCATAAAACAGACACAGGACCATTAGATCCAGAGTGTGATTGCCATACCTGTGGAAACTATTCGCGTGCCTACTTACATCACCTTGATAAGTGTAATGAAATTTTAGGTGCTCGACTAAATACAATTCATAACTTACGTTACTATCAACGTGTTATGGAAGGTTTACGTAACGCGATCAGCGAAGGTAAATTAGAAGAATTTGTACAAGATTTTTATGCTCGCCGAGGCCAAGAAGTGCCAGAGTTGGCTGATATAAAAAATTAAACTTTAAAATTATAGAGGAAGTATCATGAGTTTATTTATTTCAAATGCACAAGCAAGTACTGGCGCAGCAGCTGCCGGCGGCGGAACTATGCAAATGCTAATTATGTTAGCTATTTTTGGTTTAGTTTTTTACTTTTTGATTTATCGTCCACAAGCGAACCGTGTTAAAGAGCACAAAAGCTTGATGAATGCGATGGCAAAAGGTGACGAAGTGCTAACCCAAGGTGGCTTAGTCGGTAAAATCGTTAAGATTTCTGAAGATAAAGATTTCATCGTTATCTCTTTAAATGAACAAGCAGAAGTAACAGTACAAAAATCGTCTGTATCTGCAGTATTGCCAAAAGGCACAATGAAGTCACTATAAAAATAATAAGGACGACCCCGTGTTAAACAAGTTTCCAGTTTGGAAGTATTTACTTGTTTTAGCTGTGGTAGCCATTGGCCTTTTATATGCCTCTCCAAACTTGTATGGTCGCGATCCGGCTATACAAGTTTCAGGTGCTAAAGGCGCTGATGTCGATCTCAGTGTTGTAGACAAAGTAAACGCAATCTTAAAAAAACATAATGTAACCGCTAAATCGACAATACTTGAAGATGGACAAATTTTAGTTCGTTTAAAAAATGTTGAAGAACAGCTAAAAGCGCAAGATTTACTGCGTGACTCGCTAAGTGATGATTATATTTCTGCTATTAATATGGCACCAGCTCAACCGGCTTGGTTAAAAGCGGTGGGTGGTAACCCAATGAAGCTAGGTCTTGATTTAAGTGGTGGTGTACATTTCACCATGGAAATCGATATGGCGACAGCGGTTGATAACCAACTTGAGCAAATGGAACAAGATTTTCGTAGTGATCTGCGCGAAGAAAAATTACGCTACCGCAGTGTTCGCCGTGTAGCTGGCTCAGAGCGTATGCGTGTAGAAATGCGTACGGAGGCCGATAAAGACGCGGCAGAAAACTTCCTGGAGACTCGCTACCCACTAAACGTTTATATTGATGATAGCAGCAACGATAACGCATTTTTTGCGACAATGAGTGAGCAAAAACTCAAAGAAATTCGTGATTACGCTATTAAGCAAAATGAAACGATTATTCGTAACCGTATCAACCAAATTGGTGTTGCAGAACCAAACGTACAGCGCCAAGGTGCTGAGCGTATCATTGTTCAACTGCCAGGTATTCAAGATACAGCCCGCGCTAAAGAAATTTTAGGTGCTACGGCAACGCTCGAATTTCGTGAAGTAGACGAAAACGCAGATGTTAGCGCGGCTGCTCAAGGTCGTATTCCGCCAGGTACTGAAATGATCATGAGTCGTGACGGTTACCCTGTTGTACTTAAAAAACGCATTATCCTAGAAGGCAGCCATATTACTGGTGCGCAATCTGGCGCAGATGAATATCAACGTCCACAAGTAAGTATTTCGCTAGATAGCAAAGGTGGGGCAAAAATGAATGCCTTTACCAAACGCGCTATTGGTAAGCGTATGGCAACGGTATTTATTGAATATAAACCATCAGGTAAAAAAGATGCAGACGGTAAAGCACTTCCACCTATTAAGGTAGAAGAAGTAATAAACGTAGCAACAATTCAAGCTCGCCTTGATCGCTCGTTCCGTATTACAGGTATCGATAACCCTGCTGAAGCGCATAACTTAAGTTTACTACTTCGTGCTGGTGCGCTTGTAGCGCCAATTCAAATTGTTGAAGAACGCACAGTAGGACCAAGCTTAGGGCAAGAAAACATTGAAGCAGGTATGACTGCGGTTGCACTTGGTTTTGCGTTTGTACTGGTGTTTATGCTTGTGTACTACAAAGGCTTTGGTATGGTGGCAAACCTTGCACTTGCGGCTAACTTAGTACTGATTGTAGGTGTTATGTCGTTAATTCCAGATGCCGCGCTTACTTTGCCAGGTATTGCCGGTATTGTACTAACAGTTGGTATGGCTGTTGATGCTAACGTACTTATTTTTGAACGCATTCGTGAAGAGCTGGCCGATGGCCGCAGTCCTCAACAAGCGATTCATTTTGGTTACGATAGTGCATTTAGTACTATTTTTGATGCCAACATCACCACATTAATCGCTGCCATTATATTGTTCGCAGTAGGCACCGGCCCAATAGCAGGCTTTGCGGTTACGCTTGCGATTGGTATTTTAACTTCAATGTTTACAGCTATTGTTGGCACCCGTGCGATAATCAACTTGTTTGTTGGCGGTAAACGCATTGAAAAACTTTCTATTTAAGGAGCAGACATGCAAATTTTAAGTTTGGGTACTCGAACCCTTCGTTTCATGTCTCTTCGAAAAGTGGCTATGGGCTTTTCGACGTTATTAATTTTAGCGTCGTTTGCATCAATTTTTGTTAAAGGCTTAAACTTTGGTTTAGATTTTACCGGCGGTACTGCGGTAGAAGTTGGTTTTTCACAGCCAGCTGATCTTAAAAAAGTACGTGATGCGCTAGCTGATAACGGTTTTGCTGATGCATCGGTACAACTGTTTGGTTCAAGCCAAGAGATTTTGGTTCGATTAGCACCACGCGGCAGTGATGTAAAAGCGGAAGTAATTGGTAACCAAGTAATCGATGCACTTAAAAAAGCAGACGACAGCGTAGTAATGCGCCGTATTGAGTTTGTTGGCCCAAGTGTAGGTGAAGACTTAAAAGAGCAGGGTGGCTTGGCCATGTTAACTGCGCTTATTTGTATCTTGATCTATGTTGCATTTCGCTTTGAATGGCGCTTTGCTGTGGGTGCGGTAGGTGCACTATTACATGATGTTATTATTACTGTAGGTTTGTTTTCTGTATTAGGTTTAGAGTTTGATTTAACTATATTAGCGGCAATCCTTGCGGTAATTGGTTATTCACTTAACGATACTATTGTTGTATCGGACCGTATTCGTGAAAACTTCCGTAAAGTACGCATCGACGATACCGTTGAAATTATTGATATTTCACTTACGCAAACACTTAACCGTACACTTGTAACATCAATCACCACTATTTTAGTATTGATTGCCTTGTTTGCATGGGGCGGACAAACTATCCACGGTTTTGCAACTGCATTGCTGTTTGGTGTGTTTATTGGTACTTATTCTTCAATTTATGTAGCCAGCTCGGTTGCTCTTGCAATGGGCGTAAGCAAAGAAGATTTAATACCAGAAGTAATTGAAAAAGAAGGCGCAGACCAAGACGCTATGCCGTAATGGATTTGTAACTGCTTTATAAAAAAACCGCTCCTTGAGCGGTTTTTTATTGTCTGTTGTTTGGCTATCTGCCATATAACGGTCATACAGGGTTGTTACTTTGTCGCTCTTATCATAATTATAATTGGGCCTAGCAGTGACTGTGCAACGTAAAGTTTTAGAATATATTTTAGATAACGGTGAAATAACCACATTATTCCAACCTATTTTTGATATATCTAATCACACTATTTTAGGCTACGAAGCCCTTAGTCGAGGGCCTAAAAATAGCCCTTTAGAGATGCCAAATAAGCTCTTTGCAGTTGCTCATGAACATGGACTGATTTCTGAACTTGAGTTGTTATGCCGCTCCAAAGCAATCGAAAATTTTGTAAAGTTGGCCTTGCAAGGAAAACTGTTTTTGAATGTAAGCCCTAAAACTTTACTCGATCCGTGCCACCCCAAAGGAGAAACCCTGCACTTAATTGAGCAATTTGGTTTAGCGGCCAATCGCGTAGTGATAGAGGTGACGGAGCAAGAAAAAGTAGACGACGGTTTCTTGTTGTTAAAAACTATAGCGCATTATCGAGAGCTGGGTTTTACCATAGCAATAGACGATCTGGGAGCTGGCTATTCAGGGCTAAAGCAGTGGTCAGAGTTACAGCCCAACTATGTAAAAATAGATCGTTACTTTATAGATTACTGCGATCAAAGTGAGGTTAAAAAAGAGTTTTTAAAATCAATTACCGTGCTGGCTAGAGCAACTAACACCTCCGTGATTGCTGAGGGGATTGAGCGTCCGGAAGAGTTGGCATTAGTCGAGGGTTTAGGTATTAAAAATGTACAAGGTTTTTTACTCGAAAAGCCAAGTCAGCAACCAAGTTACGATTTTAGATCAGAGCAAATACAAGCCCTTACGCTAAAGGAAAAAGATCAATTTGATCAATCTATGGCAATAGGGTTGCTAAACCTCACACAAGCTCAAATTGGCAGTGAAACACGCTGTAAAGATGCTCATAAGCTATTTGAACAGGATAAGTCGATTATTAGTATCGCGGTATTAAACCAGCAAAGTCAGCCTGTGGGGCTACTACACAAGGATCAACTAACCGAAGTGTTTGCGGCACCTTATGGCCATGCGCTTTACGATAAGCGCCCAGTGACAGCCTTAATGGATAAGCATCCATTGGTTGTCGACGAAAATCAAAAACTAGATACGGTGAGCCAGCAAATAACGGAGCAAGATTTTGATATTCGTCGTCATATTGTGATTACACGCAATAATAAGTATTTGGGATTAGCGCCACTTAGAGATATTTTAAAACATATAACAGAAGAAAAAATTCGTCACGCCCAGCATGCTAACCCGTTAACGATGTTACCTGGCAATGTGGCAATAAATGAAACAATCGAGCAGAGATTGCGAAGCAAAGATAAGTTTTCTCTAGCTTACATTGACTTAAACCATTTTAAGCAATTTAATGATTTATATGGCTATGCCAGTGGCGACAGTGTGATCAAGCTGTTAGCGGATGTAACCGTGCAAGCTTGCGCAAACAGTGCTAACTTTGTAGGACATATTGGTGGCGACGACTTTATGGTTGTGTTTGATCAAACCGACGCGGTCGCTATTTGTAATACTATTATTGAACAATTTGAACAGCAGTCGAGAGTGTTCTTTACACCTGAGCATATAAACAATAAAGGGTACTGGGCAACAAATCGCGAAGGCGAAAAGCAATTTGTGCCTTTACTTACTTTATCAATAGGCTTAGTGGAACCTGATTTACAGCAGTGTAAAAATAGTCATCAAGTCGCTGCATTAGCAACGGATGCTAAAAAAGAAGCCAAACGATATCGCCATAGCTATCTTTTTATATGTAAACGCAGAAGGCCAGCCCCCGCAGTAGTGCGCTTAACAACTAATAAAAGGGCGATTTAAAACCATAGGTGATAACTAAAATGATAACTATGTTGCCATTGAAGTATTTAATTAGTGCGATAAGTTTATTTGCGTGTAGCGCGATAGCAAACGAGGTTAATATTGTACATATTGCACAAGAGCAGCGTGAGCAATATGTTCCTGACGATTACTTGAAAAAACTACTCAGCAAAGCGCTCGTCAGCGCACAGTATCCTGCAGATATTCGAAGTGTATTTATTCACCCTCACCAGCAACGGATTTTAATTGCGCTTGATACAGAAAAATTAGATTTATATTGGAGTATGAGCAGCCCGGAGCGAGAATCATTAGCTATAGCGATTAAAATACCTTTATTTAAAGGCTACATAGGCAAAAGGGCATTACTGGCCAGTAAAGACAGCTTGGCTAGTTTTAAAGGTGTTAATACCATAGAGCAGCTTAGCAAGCTTTCTGCTGTGCAAGGGCATGATTGGCCTGATACCAAAATAATGGAATTCAATGGCTTGCATGTAAGGCCACTTGCAAATTATCAAGCGATGTTTACTTTAACCAGCAGTGGGCGTATCGATTATTTTCCGCGTTCATTTATAGAGGTGCATTCTGACCTTGCGGCTAACAAGCAAAGCAACCTCTCAATTGTACCTAATCTTTTCATAAGCTATCCAACTGGATGTTATTTCTTTGTATCAAAGCGTAAACCAGAGCTTGCAGAGGCAATTGAAAAAGGATTAAAAATAATGCAAAAAAATGGAGAGTTTGATGCGTTGTTTAATGAGTACTTTGCCAAAGAGATAAATAACTTGCCTTACAGTAAAGCTGATACTGTTGAAATTAAACTCGACAACCCTTATTTTTAGGCACAAAAAAAGGAGCCCAAGCTCCTTTTTAACATGCTATTAAACGCATTAAATTAGCGAAGTAACGACTCAGTTAATACTGGACGAATTTCACGAATAATTGCTTGAGTGAGTTTTGGCGAACCACAGATGATATTGCCACTGTGGTTATAGTTATTGCCACCAGCGAAATCTACAACCATACCGCCCGCTTCTTTAACCATTAGTTCGCCCGCAGCAGAGTTCCACGGTTTTAAACCAATTTCAAAAAATCCATCAACACGACCCGCTGCAACATATGCCATATCTAAAGCAGAACAACCCGCACGACGAATGTCTGCAGTGTGAACAAATAATGCTTTAAACGCTTCGGTGTATGCATCCATGTGGTTTTTGTTTTTGAAAGGGAAACCAGTCGCGAGTACAGTGCCTGCAAGAACCGTAGTTTTGCTAACACGTAAGCGTTTGCTATTAAGTTGAGTACCTTGACCGCGAGATGCAGTGAAAAGTTCACCACGAATTGGATCATAGATAACAGCTTGGTCTAAACGACCTTTAACTTTAAGTGCGATAGAAACCGCATAATGAGGGATGCCTTTGATGAAATTAGTTGTTCCATCGATAGGATCTACAATCCATTGGTAATCATCATCCTTGCCTTTATGCTCACCTAATTCTTCACCAACAATAGAGTGAGTAGGGTAAGACTGTAAAATAGTGTCACGAATTACGGCTTCGGCTTCTTTATCAATGTTAGTTACTAAGTCGTTAGCGCCTTTTTGTTGCACTTCAACTTTTGATAAATCTTCACTTGCGCGAAGTAAAATTTTGCCTGCGTTGCGCGCAGCGCGAACCGCAATGTTTAACATTGGATGCATGGAGTTACCTTTGGGTTGTAAAAGAACGTTTATATATTTCAGCCGGCGTATTTTAGCGACTTTTGACATAAAGTAAACAATAAACCCCAAATACTTATGTTTGTTTTTTATACAACATTGAAAGTTTAGCGTATTTATTAAAATATTTAGAGGGGATGCTGCTTTTAAAATAAAAAACTAAAAATAACACTTTACCTAAAGTTAGCTTGAGGTTTTATCGTGTGCCTAAATTAATAAACAGGAACACATTATGTATTTAGAGCACGTTAATTTAGTCGCTAATAATATTGAGAGCATGCTTAAATTTTATCAAGCCGTCTTTCCGAATTGGTCAATTAGAAGTGAAGGCGAGGGTACTTGGTATGGAAAGCCCAGACGCTGGGTACACTTTGGCGATGACACCCATTACATAGCAATAAGCGATCATGGTGAAGGTGAAAACAGAAACCTATCGGGTCATCAGGTGGGTTTTGCGCACTTTGCTTATGTAACTAATAACCTAGATGAGGTAATAATACGTTTAAATAAAGCAGGCTTTGTAATAAGTAAGGATGGCAGTGACAACCCATTTAGAAAAAACGTCTACTTTGTTGATCCGGCGGGTTTTGAAGTAGAGTTTGTCGAGTATTTAAGTGATATCCCCAGTGAAAGAAATAATGATTTGTAGCTTTATACTAAGCACCGTAAATTACGGTGCTTAAACATACTCAATATTATTGACGATTATTACCAGCTCCCAGCTGGGTTTTTAGCTCATTAGCAAAACTTATAAATTTTTCTTTTATGGTGCGTTTAATTTTTACTTCAACAGAGCCTAACACTGCTCTTCCTTCAATATGAATAGTGGGTCCTTGGCGCTTATTGAGCGATACCGATTTATTTTCAAGGCTACTTAAAATACAAAACATTTTAGACACTACGTTTACATGCTCCGGTACGTAAATTTCATCGCTGCCAAAAATACAATTAACGTGAATAGTCACATTTTGATGAGCAAAAATAGCGTCAGTAAAATCAAGTACCACCGAACCCATAAAATTGCTTAGATAAATATTTTTTGGCACAACCCATTGGCCACTTCGCTCGTTAGAGCCCAAGATGCTGCGTAGCGTAAAGTCATCATCACTGTTTTGCTGTGCACTGTAGTGTGGTGTGAACTGCGATTGTTTTTCGGCTTTGTATTGCTGATCGGTATTAAGTGTTAAATCTTCTACTAAGGCGAGTAGGGCTTCGTTATTAGATGCATCCATCGCTTTATCTAAGCGCCTTTCAAATGCATCAACAGAAATAATTCCATGACTGTAATTATAAATTAATTGATCAATGACTTGTTCGCGCACTTGCTCTATTGGACGGTCTTCAACTTTTACAGACATGGGCATTCCTTATTATATTCGCTATTAATATTGCTCTTGTTAGTTTGATTGCAAATCATATACCACTTATAAGTACTTTAATTATCAATGGGTTAATTTTTAACTCGTTTTTTTATTTCGTTATATTAACGATAGATTAACCAAAACAGCAATTATCTAGCTAATTTTACTATTTGAGAAAGTTTTACCGATAAGTCTGTAAATACTGGCATAGCCATAATCAAATTATTATCAGCATTAAGCTTAACTCATTGATTTTTAATATTAAATAAAGTTGGCCTAAAGTTCGCATTAATAAAAGTGTCTTTAATCAAAAGGAGAAAGATTATGAAAACATTTAACAAATCTATTATCGCGGCTTTAGTTCTTGGTTCTACGGCTATGAGTGCCCAAGCAAACAGCTGGGAAAACGAAAGTAAAGATGCTTGGATTGATGGTAAGGCAGAAACAGTTCTTCTTATGAACACTAATCTAAACAACTTTGACATTAATACAGATGTAAAAAATGGCAAGGTAGTACTTACAGGTAAAGTTGATAGCGAAGTAGAAAAAGAGCTAGCAGAAGAACTTGTACTTAGCCTAGACGGCGTATCTGGTGTTGACAACAGCCTTACAGTTGTTAAAAATATGGATACTAAACACACAGACAAAGACATGATGAACGATGATGATAACGACTTAACTGACGCTAAAATCACCACAGTAATCACAACGCGTTTCCTGTTTGACTCAGAAGTGGGCGGAACAGATATTGACGTTGATACCGACAACGGTATAGTAACCCTTAATGGTTCTGTAGAATCTGAAGCTGAAAAACAGCTAGCAGTTAAAATCGCTAAAAATGCTGAAGATGTTCGTGACGTAGTTGATGAGTTAACTATCGTTGCTGAATAACACAGTGTAGCTAAAACCCAGCATTGCTGGGTTTTACGTTTTTTATACCAATAACATTAAATCAGTGAGCTATTTAATGCTATAGAAAGGTCATATTTTTAATGAAATTGGTATTAATACTTAATTTAAATGGAGTTTTATCGTGGATATCATTCGTATAATATTATCTGTTTTATTGCCGCCGCTGGGTGTGTTTTTACAGGTAGGCTTAGGTTTACATTTTTGGTTAAATATTTTACTAACCTTGTTAGGCTATTTCCCAGGACTGATACATGCAATTTATATTATTGCTAAAAAGTAATACTGTTCAACCCGCTGCATAAGTCGCTGTGACTTGAAAATGACGATTTTTAAGTTTAGAGGTAAATTGAATTTATCAGCGGGTCGTAATTTTAATCAGTCCACACCTTCACCGTTCGCTCTAAGTTTTGTAAATTTAATATTTACACCCACCGAAAGTTTACTATTTAAGCAGTTAGCTTACTGATTGTTAAAATAAATGTTTTTGGTAGTGACAAGCCCCTAAAAAGTTTTTATACTGCAGTCCACTTTAGTCACTCAGGTGATTAAACGTTTCAAAATTAACTGTTTCAGTTATATAAAGTTGGCCCCTTAGCTCAGTTGGTTAGAGCACACGACTCATAATCGTTAGGTCCCCAGTTCGAGTCTGGGAGGGGCCACCACTTTTAAAAGCTTTCCAAGTAAATACCTACTAACCAAAATTACCTTGTGCTACTTTTCACTATAGCAGATGCATTAAAGCTTACTATTTTGAATACGAGACAGACGGTGATCCCCCCTAGAAATAATAGATTTGGAACTGATTTTTAAGTGAATCAAAGGTTACAAGCTGACTTTAAAAGTAATACGCTGAGTGGCTTTACAGCCACAAACCAGAAATTCAATCTCTGCACGAAGGTAGGAAAGTAAAACCTAACTCCACATCAGTTGCTTTTCTTAGTCTGAAGGGGGAAAAGGAGCTTCTTGATAGTAATGAAAAAAGGAAATAGACTTAAAATTTGCAAGACTTAACGAAACAAAAGTGCTTTTTAACGGGCTGAGTTTGTATCTAAGTAATTTCAGATTTAAAGTGACCTAGCTCTTGAGACGCAGTTTCAAGAGCTATTTGCCTAATTATCCCTAACTTTTGCAGCTCAGTCTGTACCACTTCGGTCTAAGTCCATGACCGCCATTAGAAAAAATAGTGCGCTATTAGTCGTTCTTTAAAATGAGCATGACCATTTACTTCAAATCTCTCAAATGCTTACGCTGTTGCTATTATGTATCACTCTTCTTTACTAGCTTATCTAAATCACCAATTAATGAGACTAGCTTGTTGTAAGAGTGATGATTTGTTTGTTTGTAATCTTCAAATTTGCCTTCATTTTTCACTCTCTCAGTTTTATTTGTCTCACTGCTATTTTCTAGTGTTTTAAGTAATACATTATCAATAATGCGAATATTACTTTCGCTGGTTGTTTTTTCGGCGAATTTTGTTTTCAGTTCATATTGAGATAGCAGCGGATTTTTTTGATAGGTTTTTTTATCAATATCTACTTTATTACTTTGTCCTACTTCAACTAATTCACCATTTTGGGCGGCGGCATTGATTTCATACTCTTCTTTTTTATTGTAGTGATCTGGCCGATCAAGTTGATAATCAAGGTGAGTATTTGCAGTCTTGCTTTGATTAACTTCATTTGAGTTGCCAGATTTATTCAGCTCGGTGCTTTGCTTTAATTCAACAGCACTCGTAGAAGACGTTTTGTTAGCTTTAGAAAATTCAAATTTAGCATCAAAATCGGCTAATTTAGAAATACCAGTGCCTAAGGCGTTGGTTTGTTCTTGGTTAATATCTTTATTACGAGGATCCTTTATAATTATTTTATCGACTAAGTCTGCGACTATGTCTTGTCCATTAGTAAATTGTTCCTTGGCAATTGACTCTATACTGCTATATTGCTCTGCTGCTGTAGACATGCTACTAAAAGCGTCTTTAAATAAAGCAAAGCCTTTGCGCATGTTCATGTCACTTTGGCGACCAAATATTGATTCATTATCCTTACTATTGCCTTTACTATTTTGGCGATTATCTTCCAAATTTTTATCTAAAGTACTAAGGTATTGCTGCATTTGTTGGTCATCTTTGTTGCCAAAAATAGACATGTCTAACGCGAAGTTTATTTTTTCAGCCCCATTTGATGATTCAAATACAAGCCCTTGTTGCTCTTTACTAATGTTATAACTAAGAGAAAGAGCGTCATTTTCATACTTAGTGTTTTTATTATCGTCTTTATTATCATGTGTTTTTGAAAACGATACATCAAAGCCTGATAGCTGCTGACTATTAAAATCGGCTAAAAAAGTCATGTCAATCTTATCTAAAGAGTCATCGCCGTATTTTGATGTTTTTGTAAGGCTGAAGTAATCATCGGCCATTTTACCGACTCCAGAAAGCACTTCGGTGAGTGCCTTATGCTCAGCTTCGGATAAATCGCCTTCAACTTCATAGTTAAGAATCGTTTCATTTTCTTCTATAGAATTATTCTTTGAATAATCAATAGAGATGCGGACAGTGTCACCTTCTAGTGTTTTTACTGATAACTGAAGTTTCGATTCCTCATATTTTTCTTCATCTTTTTTATAGGCCTGGACTGTTTCTTCGATGCTTTTTTTACTTTTGGCTAGAAAGGATTTTTGCTCATGACCTAATTGCCCAAGCCCAAGTAAAATATCACTTGTATTGGTATAGGCTGTATTTACATCTCGTACTGATTTATCTAGATAAGCGAGTAGATCATCACTGTTTTTATTTTGCGTTAAGCCTTCTTGGTAATTGGTGAATATTGTTTTGGTGGTAAGTTCTTCATTAGACAGTTTATACGTGGAAGACGCTTGTTGAGTCGATTGAGGTATTAATTTAGAAAGCTCTTGATGCAGTAGCTGCTCAACTTTTTCTTGGCTGAATTTGCTAAGGAGTTCTTCTGTTATTTCTGGTGCAATACTTTGCAATTCATCCGTGAGTGCGTACTCTGAATTACTGTTTGCTTGCGTCATTTTTGCAATTGAACTCGGCATTCCATTAAATATATTAATCATAATCATTCCTTAACTCTGAATTTATATTAGCCTATGTATCGGCCAGTAAATTTAAAACTTTAACCTAGAGCGTATTAATCTTTGGTGGTTGAATTTGCAGCAGCGTGTTTGGTGTTTAAGTAAGACAGAGCCTATGATGTGTGGTTGCTCACCATAAATAGGCGATAACGCAGGAGCAGTTACCGAGCCCACTAGGTTACAAACCTCACGGCGCGATTAAATCGCCCCTAGATTGAATGAATTTTAATCCACAAAGGCCAACACGCCCTAACAAGATATAAACTTTACAGCTAAGGCGTATTGATGTTGATGATTAAATTTGACACAAATTTTGAGGTGAAAGTTAATCTTAAATAATTAACCTGAGCTCTGGTTAAGAGATTTACTAACGCATTGAATTATAGTGATATTTAAATTTATTTTCTCTAGCCAGATATTTTCAGTGAAAACAAGGTGAATTTACACGTCAATAGCGGGCCTATTGCAAGTAAATTCAACGCAGTTAGCGCTGAGAATAGCTGCTCGAGATGGATTTATTATCCAGAGTTGAGGTTAATTAACTAAACTATTTTTTTCAGTCCTAAATCTGTCTTAGTCTTATAATAAACAGATTGTTATGTAATAATTTTTTGAATCACTTTTACTGTTAATTATTTCTTAAATTCTCAAAGATGATATCCTGTTTGAGTCACACTTAAATACATAGAGCATACTCGATACAATAATGATTAATAACCAATTCTATATAGCAGGGAACCTGTGAAAATACCAAAACGCCTACAACCTCTCGTTGATGATGGTTTAATTGATGAGGTTATCAGCCGATTAATGAGCGGCAAAGAAGCCGATGTTTTTGTTGTTCGCTGTGGCGAGCATATTCGTTGCGCTAAAGTTTATAAAGATGCTGTTAAACGTAGTTTTAAAAAAGCAGCCCAGTACCAAGAAGGGCGAAAAGTTCGTGGTGGTCGCCAAGCCCGTGCTATGGGGAAGCGTTCAAGCTATGGTCGACAGTTAGAGGAAGAGATTTGGCAAAATGCTGAAATTGATGCCTTATCACGTTTAGCTAATGCGGGTGTACGAGTTCCAGAAACATATTGTTGTATGGATGGTGTGCTAATTATGGAGTTGGTTTCTGATGATGCTGGCGATGTTGCACCTCAACTTGGCCATGTAACGTTGACGCAAGAAGAAGCGATTGCACAACATAAGTTAATGATGCACTACATTATGTTGATGTTGTGTGCGGGCATTATACATGGTGATTTATCTGAATTTAATGTTTTAGTTGATGATAAAGGGCCCGTTATTATAGATTTACCGCAAGCGGTTAATGCCTCTGCAAACAATAGTGCTGAGGCTATGTTTGCCAGAGATGTAAATAATATGCGCCGTTATTACGGTGAATTTGCACCGGCTTTGTTACATACACAATACGCTAAAGAAATGTGGGCGTTATTTGAAGAAGCTAATTTAACACCTAATTCTATACTTACTGGCGAGTTTGAAGACGATAGTGAAAATGCTGACGTTGATTCTGTTTTAGAAGAAATTCAAGCGGCCAGAGAAGAAGAAATAGAACGATTGGAGCGTATTAACGGCTCCGATGATGATGAATAAACTAGGTTTTTTTGATGCTTTAGGATTAATTTTTTAAATTTGCTCTACTTTTTTTGGATCACAGCGTTTAGCTAAACGCTGTGATCCAAAGAGTGCTTTGTACAGTGCCAATCCGCAATAATACTTAATCATTTTGAGGTGCCAAATTTGGCGCTAACTGCGTTAAAATTTCCTCATTTAGAACAACTAAATAACAAAGTTTTTGCCTTGCCATCGACACGTTTTACTACCTAAAAAATAGAACACTTAATTAAGTGAATGAGTATAACAAACTAATTTTTACGATATATCTCATGCTCAATATCATAAATAATTACGCTTAAGCTGTCTGATTCTCTGCAATAGGTTTTTAAGCACGAAAGTAAGCGCTCGCTTAACATTTGTTTTTGTTCTATGGAACGTCCAGCCATTATGTGCGCTGCAATATGAATAAACCCTTCTTTACCTGCACCTAGTTGATATTGCTGATAAGCAATGGCACGTGTTTTTATGGTTTCTAAATCAAACAAACCACTTTCGAAAGTGGTGCTATGGATTTTTTCTACCAGAACTTGTGGCAAAACAGGGAGGTCTTCTGAGTGTTCAATAATAATGTGCGGCATTTAGACGTTTCCTATTGTGTATTACAGCATGGGTTAATTGTATCAATACAACAGGGCTTACTAAACCCTGAGTTATTTAAAATCTTTGCTTTAAACTAATTTAGTCGTATTAATTTTTGATGTTAGTATAAAAGCCAATAAGTGAACCCTTGCTTATTTAGGTTGGCACTCAATTGTCGATATATTGATTAAGGATATGTATGAAACTACTACAAAAAATTAAACATTTGACTGTACTTGTGGGGGCTGTTGTTGCCTTAAGTGCTTGCTCTGATGATGTCGCATCGGTAAGTCTAGGGTTATTTACGACTAAAGATGTTGTAGTCAACTCTCAGCAAGATCCAATCATTAAAGGGGTTACGTGCCATATTAGCCATATAGAAGCTGATTTGGATTTTTCTGATCCGTCAGATATGTCTATTGCGTGTCGTCAAACCGGACCGATTACCGCAGATCAACTTCAAGCAATTGATCGTAGTAAGTCGGGCGAGGTTGTATTTAAATCATCTAAAAGTATTCTATTTAAATCGTTAAAAGTACGTCGTATTTACGATGCTAAAAATCGTACTTTATTGTATTTATCGTATTCAACTAAAGAATCAAGTGGTAGTCATCACCATGCGCTATCGACAGTACCGCTTTATAACACCAAAGCGTGGGACTGGGCACTTGAACAAGAATAATTATACCAATTGCATTAAATGAGTGATCTATTATAGCGCGAAGAAAATAACACAATAACAAGGCGGAAATTGTGACATATAGTTGTTCTATATGAATAATTTTCAACGCAGTTAGTGAGTTATTTAATGCGATAGAATGATCATGTTTTTAATAAAATTGGTATTAAACTAAAATTAAAAGAGCACATTATGTTAGCTTTATTTAAATCAGCACCATTATTAGAAGCGCAAGAGCAGCAATGGCTTATTGATACGTTTATTTGGGCTGTCGAAAATTTTGATGTTGAGTTTTTTACTAAACAAACCCAAATTGTATTGCCAACAGCTGCGTTTTTTCCAGATTCGGTATCAAGTATTGAAGAAATGGCGACGAATGTTTTTACTCGCGTTACTAATTACGCGGGTATGAGCGCATGGCCGATTCAGCTTGTTGCGCCGCAGCAATTACAACCACAGGTTTTTCCACATTTTGAATTTAGCGATAAAATACGTGGCGAAGGCAGCCATTTAATTGTGCCACCGAGCCATATGGTGAGCGTTTCTTTTAATCCAAATCAGATTAACCAGCCGCAGGATTTAGTGGCAAGTTATGCAGGTACATTGGCCACTATACTTATTCATCATGTTGGCGTGTTACCGCCAGGCGGTAAAGAGTACTTACCACAAGCGGCTGATGCACTTGCTTGTTTTTTAGGGTTTGGCGTGATGATGAGCAACACTGTGTATCAGTTTAAAGGCGGTTGCGGCTCGTGCTATAACCCATACGCTAATCGTGAAGCTAAATTAAGTGAAACTCATACTGTGTTTATGCATGCACTTGTTAGTTACTTTAAAAAAGATAAAAATTCTAAAAAACATTTAAAGCCACATCTGCGCAGTCAATTTAAAAAAGCTCAAAAAGAAATTAAAGAATTAGTACATAACTCGGCTAATCCGCTGCTATTAGCATATTCGCCAAACTAGTAAGGGTGCTTGTGGATTACTTAGATGAGTTTTTACTGATTGTTATTGCCCATTTTTTTGCTGTAGCAAGCCCAGGTCCCGACTTTGCTGTAGTACTTAAGCAAAGTGTTCAACAAGGTCGGCGTAACGCATTGTGGACAAGCGCAGGTGTTGGCGCTGCTATTTTACTGCACATTGCATATTGTGTTTTAGGTGTTGCGCTTATTTTAACGCAATCACCTAGTTTGTTTATGGCGTTGAAATATGTAGCGGGTGCCTATTTAGCTTACTTGGGCGTACAAGCGCTTAAAGCGGCAAAACCGCCTGCAAGCGCTGAAGATGAGGTTGAAAACAAAATAGTTCAAGAAGAACCAGTGTGGCTTGCCTTCAGACGCGGATTTTTAACAAATGCGTTAAACCCAAAAGCAACGCTGTTTTTTATGTCGTTATTTACGCTAGTGATTAGCCCAACCACACCGACTAGCGTGCAGGTAGGTTACGGTGTGTACATGGCGCTGGCTACATGGGCGTGGTTTTCAATGCTTTCAATGGTGCTTTCTAAGGCGAGTGTAAGAGAGTTTTTCCAACAGCGTGGCTACTGGTTTGACCGTGGAATTGGCGTTATTTTAATTGCTCTGGCGATACGTGTTGTTATTTAACCTGAACTCTGGTTAAGATATTTACTAATGTATTGAATCATAATGATATTTAAATTTATTTTTCTCTAGCCAGAGATTTTCAGTGAAAACAAGGCGAATTTACGCATCAATAGCGGGCCTATTGTAAGTAAATTCAACATAGTTAGCGCTGAAAATAGCTGCTTGAGATAGATTTATTATCCAGAGTTCAGGTTATTTAACTTATTTAAAAAGCGCAGGAGATAACATGCCGCTCTATAATTTTTCGTTTGGCTCTAATATGTCATCTAATCGTTTATTAGCGCGTTTACCTAATGCTAAACGAGTTGGAACAGCGGTTCTTAAAGGATATGAACTTACGTTTGACATGTTATTTAAAGATGGCTCAGGTAAGTGCAGTATTTGCCCAAGCGCTAAAAAAGATGAACTAGTTTATGGTGTTATTTATGAGATTAGTGATGCCGAAAAAATCATTTTAGATGGCATTGAAGGCGCCGGCTACGACTGCGTAGATATAACCCCAACGCTATTAACAGGTGAAACAATAAACGCACATTGTTATATAGCAAATACGCACGACAGCGATGTGCTCCCATATGACTGGTACATAAAGCATGTTCATCGCGGAGCACTTGAAGCCGGCGTACCAAAAGCATACAGTGATGCTATATTAAATCGTCCACAAAAAAGCGATACCAATCAAGCACGCGCAGCCCTTGAGTTTGCCGTACATCAACAATAATAAATAGGATTGATATGAAATTAACCCAACTAGCCACAATTGCTTTATTAGCTGGCACTGCCTTTAATAGCTTGGCACAAGTAGACACCGACAAAATTGATAACGTGATCAAGGCGTCAATGGCGCGTTTTGACGTGCCTGGAATGGCGGTGGCTATCGTT
The DNA here is from genome assembly GCF_014905615.1 of Pseudoalteromonas aliena SW19. NCBI lineage: Bacteria > Pseudomonadati > Pseudomonadota > Gammaproteobacteria > Alteromonadales > Pseudoalteromonadaceae > Pseudoalteromonas > Pseudoalteromonas aliena. The sequence goes on along the minus strand of NZ_AQGU01000022.1, from coordinate 264,364 downwards.
GAAAACGATAAAGTGATATTTGCTAAAGGCTTTGGTATCGTTAATCTTGAGACCAATAAAAAAGTAAATAAAGACACCTTATTTGGTATTGCTTCAAACACGAAAGCGTTTACTTCCGCTGCACTGGCTAAGCTGGTTGATGAAGGTAAATTAAGTTGGGACGACCGCGTTATTGACCGCTTACCAGAATTTAGGTTGTACGACTCATATGTAACACGCGAAATGCGTATTCGTGATTTATTAAGCCATCGCAGTGGGCTCGGGCTTGGGCAAGGCGATTTAATGATTTGGCCAAGCACGGATAAGCCCGTTGATGAAATTTTAGCTGGATTAAAATATTTAAAACCTGCGAGCAGCTTTCGTAGTAAATATGCTTATAACAATTTGATGTTTGTTACCGCAGGCGAAGTGGTTGCACGTGTATCGGGTATGAGCTGGAACGATTACATCGAAAAAAACATTTTACAGCCACTGCATATGGATAATTCACGCGCCGGCTTTTCACGTATTCCAAAAAGTAACACTAACTGGGCAACAGGCCATATTCCTATGGATGGCATGCTTCATCCATTTTTTGTGAACTACCTTGAGGACTTTAGAGGCGCAGGCGCAATTGCATCAAGCGTAAGCGACATGAGCCAATGGCTTCGTACGCAATTAGCAGGCGGTAAAATGCCAAATGGCGAGCAGCTCTTTAGTGAGCAACAGCAAACGCAAATGTGGCATCCACATATTACGTCTATTGCATCTAAAAGTGCGTTTGAATCATATCATCAGCAATTTAGAGGCTATGGGTTAGGTTGGAGTATTGAAGACTACCATGGCTTTAAAAAGTTAGGTCACGGTGGTGGTATTTTAGGAATGGTATCGCAAGTAACTCTGCTACCAGAGAAAAAACTCGGTATTGTTATTTTATCTAACCAACAAGCTTTTAGCGCGCTTTCGGCGGTTACACACGAAGTGCTAGAAGACGCACTTAACCTTGAAGATAAAGATTGGGTTGAAGACTTAGCTAAAAAACACTTTGAAGGAAAACAAAAAGCGTACGCTAATGCATCCCCAGAAGCGCCCGCTGATTATCAGCCACAATTACCAAATATTAATTACACGGGAACATTACATGATGATTGGTATGGCGACGTCATTGTTGAGCAGTTAGATGGCAAATTACGGATTGATTTTACACACACTAAACGCTTAAAAGGCACGCTTGAGCATTACACGGGCAATACATTCATTGTTAAATGGGACGAAAAATTGCTAGAAGCTGATGCGTTCATAACTTTTGATATGGACACAAAAAATAGAGTTAACGGCGCTAAAATGCGCGCAGTATCAACAGCGGTTACCGACTTTAGCTTTGACTTTAGAAACCTACAGCTAAAAGCAAAATAGTAATTTAATCTCGCTATACACCAAAGTCGCAAAGCCACTCGTCGGTGGCTTTGCTATATTAAGTTTTTACACCTTGTAAGGGACTTTTTATGCGTACCGCTGTTATTTCTCATCCTCATTGCCGTAAGCATAAAATGATAGACGACCACCCCGAGTGCCCTGAGCGTCTAGATGCTATAACCGACCGGTTACTTGCCAGTGGTGTAGATGTTGGCTTAACGCATTTGCAAGCTCCTAAAGCAGCGCGAGAGCATTATTTACTTGCCCATGACGAAGCACTTGTTAAACACGTAGAAACCACACTCCCAACCGAGGGGCTCGCTAATTTAGATGGTGATACTTGGTTATGCCCCGATTCGTTTAAAGCAATTGAGCGTGCAGTAGGTGCAGGGGTGTTAGCGGTTGATGAAATACTTGCGGATAAGCTAGATGCCGCTTTTTGTTCGGTGCGCCCACCAGGTCATCATGCTAATAGAGAGTCATCCTCAGGATTTTGTGTGTTTAATAACTTAGCTATTGCCGTTAAGTATGCACAAAGCAAAGGAGTTAAGCGCATTGCGATTGCTGACTTTGATGTACACCACGGTAATGGCACACAAGATATTTTTATAGATGATGAAAATGTGTTGCTTTGTTCGTTATTTCAGCATCCTTTTTACCCTAATACGGCAGTAAAAAATAATAATCACATAGTTAATTCACCGCTGCCAATAGCCAGTAATGGCGACGATTTAAAAGACGTGTTTACTCAGCAATGGCTAGTAAAATTAAAGGCGTTTAAACCCGAATTACTTTTTATTAGCGCAGGGTTTGATGCTCACTTAGAAGATGACATGGCAAGCCTAAAGTTTGTTGAAGATGACTACATTTGGCTTACCGAGCAATTATGTGAAGTAACAAAAGAAAGTGGCTGTAAAGGGGTTATATCGTATCTTGAAGGTGGCTATGCGCTATCAGCGTTGGGTAGAAGTGCTGTAGCGCATATAAAAGTGCTTACTGAGATTTAATTGTGCCGCGTTTTATAGCTCAAGTAAGTTAAATGCCTGCTCAACGGTCAGGGTCGTTATTTTACTTAAACAACAATGCCCTTCATTTAATAAGTAACTTGTTGTGATTACAGCAAGTTGCTCTGCGCTTAACGGCTCTCGCGGTGTATTGTCTAAAGTGCAGTACTCACCACATTTATTAAGTATAACCACATCAGCTAAATCGTTTGTTGTAACACTGTGCAAGTGCTCTTCACGCTCTTTTTGTGTGTGCGCTATTTCAAGCTCGTTATAAACAATAAGCAACTGTGGAAATTGATTAAGCATTTAGCCTACCGTTACTTCGTAAGACGTAAATTTACGAATGTTAATAACGCCTTTTTCGAAAATTAAGTACTGGCCTTTAATACCTTGTAGAACACCACTGACAACGGGGTCTTTATCAAAGTTAAATGAGCTGATTTTTGTTGGATATTCGGTGACTGGAAAGCCTAAATCAACCACATCTTCATCTAATTGCTCTATCGCTGTTGCACCAAATAACTCGCTTAGTTCGTTGAGTTTTTCACTAATTTGTGGAATTAACTCAGCCGCTGCTGCTTTTAAATCAAGTGCTTCGTTTTGGCCTTTTAACATATTGCGCCAATTGGTTTTATCAGCAATAAATTCAGCCAGTGCCACTTCAACTAAGCCTGATTGCAGGCGAGTTTGTACTTTGAAAATAGGCAATGCTTGAGTTGCACCTTGATCAACCCAGCGGGTAGGTATTTGTGTATGACGAGTAATACCGACTTTGAGTCCTGAGGTATTGGCAAGATACACATAGTGCGGGATCATGCAGTTTTCTTCGCCCCACTGTGGCTCTCGGCATGTACCTTGATCGTAATGACAGGTTTCTGGTTTCATTATGCACATATCGCAGCTAGCGAGCTTGCGCATACAGACAAAACAGTGACCTTGAGAATAGCTTTTTTTAGTTTTTTTACCGCAGCTAGAACACAAAATAGTGCCGCTAAAGGTAAGTGTAAGCTCTTTGCCTATTAGTGCATTTAAGTCTACTAAGTGCTCACCTACGGGTAAGTGGTACTGTACTGGTTCGGTTAAGCTCGATTTTAATTTACGCAGTGTGCCTTGCATCTTTACTTGGCCCCTAAAGATGTTAAAAAGAGGAGTCTAACATTTTTAAGCTATATTGGCTTTTTAAGAAATGTAAATAATCAGTGTAAGGCAGTGCTTTGGCATATAAATAACCTTGAGCGTAGTTAGCGTTCATGTCTTTAAGTAAATGATGAGTTTCTTGGGTTTCAACCCCTTCAATAGTGATTGATAAACCCAAGTTGTGCGCCATATCAATGGCTGTTTGTACAATAACCTGATGAGTTGGGTTGTTAGGTAGGTCAAAAACAAATGATTTATCTATTTTTAGTTCACTAAAGTGATAATTAATTAAATAGCTCAATGACGCGTAACCCGTACCAAAGTCATCTAAAACCACTTTAATACCCAATGCGCCTAGGTCATCAACTAATTTAATGAGGGCATCTTGACTATCTACAAAAGCTGATTCGGTCAGCTCAAATTTAAGTAAACGTGCAGGTATTTGATATTTAATTAAAATGTTTTCTACTTTTTCAGCTAAATTATTGATAGCTAAATTTTTAGCGCTTAGGTTTACGCTTATGGTGTGCTCAGGGTAGCCATTTTTTGTAAGCCCAACAATATCTCTACAGGCCTGCTCGATAACCCATAAAGTTAACTCGTTAATAATCCCAGTGTGTTCGGCAAGAGTAATTAGCTCTTCTATAGATAAACTGCTAAATGCAGGATCGGGCCAGCGTAATAAAGCTTCAGCCCCACTTACTTGATTATCAAATAAGTTAACTTGTGGCTGATAGTACAGTGCGAGTTGATTATTATTTATTGCTTGTTGCAATTTAGCCGCTAAAGATACATCCATCATTAGGTTACTGCCGTTTGAGGATGAACCTATCTGATTTAGGCTGTTTTTGGCGTTTTTAAGTGCCAAATAACCACGCTTTAACCAATATTCGAAATCGTTATTTTGAGCAGCAGAGCTAATGCCTATACTGTAATTAAGTTGCAGATTAAGCCCTTTAATTTCATATTGCTTAGGCAGATTATTAATTATCTTTATCAGTAGCGCTTCTAAGGTTTCTTGATTTTGTGTTTTAGTTGAAATACAGGCAAATACACCGCTATTCAGATCAGCCAATCGAGGGCTTGTATTTAAATTTGTCTCAAGGATTACAAATTGACGTTCGTGGCTTAATTCGAGTTCAAGCTGTTTCGCTACATGTTTTGCCAGTGCATAACCTTGAGAAGGGGTAATAATGGTATTGAGCGAATTGAAGTGGCGTATTTTTATTAAACACAAAGTGGTAGAGCGTTCTTGGCCTTGTAATGCCATAAATGCGTGTTTTAGCTTTGAGCTATTAAGTAGCTTAGTTTGTTGAGTGTGTGTGGCGTGGTAGAGTGCTCGTTCACGTTGATAACGCACTCGATCGGCTAATGCCATTGCCATCAATATCACTTCACATAGTATGGCGACTAAAAAAGCATGGCGTGTAGTAAAGCTATAAGATAAAAGTCCAGTGAGCTCCATTGGCTGTATTGCAGCACCAAATATTAAAGGTATCCACGAAAGCACATAAAACTTAGCCCATCTAAATCCAGTACGTAGTTTTTTATAAATTAAAATAACACAGACAATATAAAGCACGCCCATCACGCAAAAGAAGATGGGTGCTGATATGTTCTCAGGAATGAATAAGCTACTTATTGCTAATATAAACATAGCGTAAAGTAACGATATGCCCATTTTATAACGCCAGCACTTATCTTTGTGGTAGCGTAAAAACATAATGCAAAAAGACAGTGTAAAAAAAGAGATCGCGTAGTTAGTAAATATAACTTTTTCGTGAATAAATAATTGCCACTCTAAAGGCCATAAGTAGAAACCAAAGCCCAGTACTGCTCCCATCATGGTTATTGCACTAATAATATAACCAATATAAATGAGGTAAACACGGTCTTTTATGCCAAAATAAAGAACCAAGTTATAAAGCGCTGCCATCAGCAAAACGCCCACAAAAATCCCCCAAATACCCGTTTGCGAACGCACTAAATCGATAAATTCTTTGTCACGATATAAGTTAACAGGCGTTTTACTTATACCGATAGTGTCTATTTTTAGAATCAATCGTTGTGATGTTCTACTATCTAACGAAAAACGAATATGCGGTACGCTGTATTGAAATAATGAAAGTAACTCTTCCTTATCGCCGAGCCTGAAAGTATTAATAATTTCATTGTTTTTTGTTAGGTGATATATAGTGAGGTGATCGACCATAGGATTGTCAAAATGAGCAACTATATTTTCTTTTTTTAAGCTCTTATTTTCTAAGTCAAGAAATAGCCAATAATTTTGCTGTGCAAAGCTCCAAGGTATTTCAGAGAATGAATCATGAATAAGAAGATTTGGTTGGCTCACTATATCGTTAAGTGTAAGTGTTTTTTTCTCATCAATGTAATACGCATAATCGAGGTACACCGGTGCCGTTTTATCAATTGTATATCGAGTAGGCATTACAAGGTTTGATGTCAATGTACTGATAATAAAAAATATAAATATCAGAATGGCAACAGCAATTGCATTGTAGCGTAAAGTTCTTAGTTCCAATATTTGCGCACTTTTAAAGACCTTTTAAATAGTGTAGCACTAAAAAAGCGCAGGTAAGCTGCGCTTTTTTAGTTTAATTAACTCATTACACCAATAAGTTTTACTCGTGGGAAGCCTATTGCTCGCGGGCAATGGCACGGTAAGCAATATCTGTACGATATTCCATACCATCCCAGCTAATTTGTTTAACAAGCTCATAGGCGCGTTGCTGCGCTTCAGTAACTGTATTACCGAGTGCTGTTGCGCATAATACGCGACCGCCTGCGGTTACAACGTCACTGCCATTTTGCTTAGTACCGGCATGAAATACTTTTTCGCCTGCGGGGTAATCAACTTGCAGCCCCGAAATAACATCACCTTTTGGGTAATCACTAGGATAACCTTTAGCGGCAAGTACGACGCCAACGGCTGCGCGTGAGTCAAACTCAATCGTTGTTTTATCAAGTTCTACACGGTTAGCTGCTTCAATCAATTCAACAAGATCTGACTGCAAACGTAGCATCATTGGTTGAGTTTCAGGGTCGCCGAAGCGACAATTGTACTCAATTACTTTAGGAGTGCCTGTTTCGTCAATCATCAAACCTGCGTATAAAAAACCTGTGTACGGATGGCCTTCGCTTGCCATGCCTTCTACTGTAGGGGTGATCACTTCGTTCATAATACGCTGGTGGATTTCATCAGTAACAACAGGCGCAGGTGAGTATGCACCCATGCCACCCGTATTAGGACCCGCATCGCCATTGTAAGCGCGTTTATGGTCCTGACTGGTAGCAAAGGGTAATACGTTTTTGCCATCAACCATAACTATGAAAGAGGCTTCTTCACCGTCTAAAAATTCTTCAATAACAACACGGCTTCCTGCATCACCAAACGCATTACCCGCAAGCATATCGCGAATAGCATCTTCAGCTTCACGCTCGTCCATGGCTACAATTACGCCTTTACCCGCAGCCAAACCATCTGCTTTTACAACTATTGGCGCGCCTTTTTCTTTTAAATAAGCAAGGGCAGGGTCAATTTGTTCAAACGTTTGATAGTCGCCTGTCGGGATTTTATGACGTGCTAAAAAGTCTTTAGTAAACGATTTAGAGCCTTCGAGCTGAGCTGCGCCCGCAGTAGGGCCAAAAATAGCCATGTTATGTTCACGAAACTTATCAACAACACCCAGTACTAACGGTATTTCTGGACCTACAATTGTAAGCTCTACTTTATTTTGCTGTGCAAAACTAAGTAAACCCTCTAAGTCGTCAACGTTGATTGCTACGTTTTCAAGTTTAGGTTCAAGTGCGGTGCCTGCATTACCAGGGGCTACAAATACAGTGTTTACTTTGATGTTTTGAGCGGCTTTGAACGCAAGCGCGTGTTCGCGGCCGCCGCTGCCAATGACTAAAACATTCATGGCGAAAATTCCTATTTAAAGCGGTTTCTTAAATTTCAGCGTCATGCGGTCGCTTTCACCAATGGCTTTATATTTATCAGCATCTTGTTCGCCGAGTCTTAAGCTTGGTGGTAGCGTCCATACCCCTTTAGGGTGATCGGCTGTATCTTTTGGATTTGCATTTATTTCACTGCTTGCTACTAATTCAAACCCTGCTTGTTTTGCAAGCTCTACTACGTAGCTCTGCTTCATATAACCTGACGTTTTTTGATCTTCGTCAGCGCGCTCTTCAGCTAAACGGTGCTCAACTAAACCTAATGTGCCACCTGGTTTAAGGGCTTTATAAAAAGCTTGGAATGCACTTAATGCTCCGCTTTTATCTTTGCCCATGTACCAGTTATGTACATTACGAAATGTTAAAACCATATCGGCACTGCCAGCTGGCGCAATATCTAAATGTGTTACAGGCGCAAACTCAGTAATTTTAACGCTATTAAAACGCTCATCGTCAGCTACTTTTTGCTTAAAGCCCGCAAGAGAGCGTTGGTAGTAGCCAACTGATGAATCAGCAGGAAAATGCGCAGCATAATAAGTGCCTTGCTCTTTTAGTGCTGGCGCTAAAATTTCACTATACCAACCACCGCCAGGTGCAATTTCAACAACGGTCATAGTTGGTTTAAAGCCAAAAAATGCCAGTGTTTGAGCTGGATGGCGATATTCGTCACGAGCACTGTTTTTAGTACTGCGCTCACTTGATTTTAGTGAGTGCTCAAGGCTCGATTCGTGGTTATGGCTAAGTGCCATAGTCGATGTCATAGTTAGTGTGGCTACAAGTAGCGATTTTAGCGCAAATTTCATCATCTGTTCCTTCACATTATAATTTTAAATAGGTTATTGAATAGTCAGAATACGTGAATTTATAGCAAACAAAAAGGGCTAAACCAACGTTTAACCCTTTGTGTGATTAGTGGCGGAAATGGCGCATACCAGTAAGTACCATTGCCATACCAGCTTCATCTGCGGCAGCAATTACTTCTTCATCGCGCATTGAGCCACCAGGCTGAATTACCGCAGTAATACCAGCGGCTGCTGCTGCGTCAATTCCATCACGGAATGGGAAGAACGCGTCAGACGCCATAACTGAACCTTTAACTTCAAGGTTTTCATCAGCGGCTTTAATGCCTGCAATTTTAGCTGAGTATACGCGGCTCATTTGGCCTGCACCTACACCAATAGTCATGCCGTCACGGGCATAAACAATCGCGTTTGATTTAACAAACTTAGCGACTTTCCAGCAAAACAGTAAATCTTTAAGTTCTTGCTCTGTAGGCTGGCGCTTAGAAACAACTTTTAAGTCGCCTTGCGTTACCATGCCTAAATCGCGATCTTGAACTAAAATACCGCCGTTAACACGTTTAATATCTTGGCCAGCGGCTTTACCTGTCCACTGTCCACATTCTAATAAGCGAACGTTCTTTTTAGCTTCAACAATTTTTGCAGCATCGCTCGAAATACTAGGTGCGATAATTACTTCAACAAATTGACGGTCAACAATTGCTTGTGCAGTTGCTGCATCTAGCTCTCGGTTAAAGGCAATAATGCCACCAAATGCTGATGTAGGGTCTGTTTTAAAAGCGCGCTCGTATGCTTGTAGAATATTGCTCCCAATTGAAACACCACACGGATTAGCATGTTTTACAATTACGCACGCTGGTACATCAAATTCTTTAACACATTCAAGTGCAGCATCGGTATCTGCAATATTGTTAAACGAAAGGGCTTTACCTTGCAATTGAGTGGCTGTTGCAACTGATGCTTCAGCAATGTCATTTTCAACATAGAAAGCTGCATCTTGATGTGAGTTTTCACCGTAACGCATATCTTGCTTTTTAGTGAACTGCATATTGATAGTACGTGGGAATTTAGTCTCTACAGCAGCTTCCTCGGTGTAATCAGGAACCATTTTACCAAAGTAGTTAGCAATCATGCCATCGTATTGAGCTGTGTGCTCGTATGCGGCAATCGCTAAATCAAAACGGGTCTTATACGTAGTAGAACCATTGTTGTTTTGCATTTCACTAATAACACGGTCGTAGTCGCTCGCGTTTACCACAATTGTTACATCTTTGTGGTTTTTAGCGGCTGCACGAACCATTGTAGGGCCGCCAATATCAATATTTTCAATGGCATCTTCAAGGCTGCAGTTTTCTTGAGCGACAGTATTCGCAAAGGGGTATAAGTTAACTACAACTATGTCGATAGCAGAAATGTTGTTCTCTGCCATTACGCTTTCATCTTGTCCGCGACGGGCTAATATGCCGCCGTGAATTTTAGGGTGAAGAGTTTTTACGCGACCATCCATGATTTCAGGGTGGCCTGTGTGATCTGACACTTCAGTCACTTTTATGTCGTTATCAGCAAGTAGTTTGCATGTGCCGCCAGTTGACAATATATCAACGCCTTGCGCTTCTAGTGCGCGGGCAAATTCAACAATACCGGTTTTATCAGACACACTTAATAGTGCGCGACGAATGGGACGATGAGTATCCATTGTAGTTTGATTTCCTCAGTTAATGAGCTAGCTTAGAAGCGGGTATTTTAACTGATTACTACTCAAAAAACGACTTATAAAGGCTTAATAAGCGTGAGCATTTTGCAATTTGGTTAATAAGTTGTAGGCATAAAAAAAGCACCCTAAGGTGCTTTTTTAATAATTAGCTGTGGTAAATCACAGCCAGCATATTAGTTCATGCCGTATTTTTTTAGCTTTTTACGTAAAGTACCACGGTTGATACCTAGTAAAATTGCTGCACGTGTTTGATTACCACGTGTGTATGTCATTACTTCTTCAAGTAATGGCGCTTCTAGCTCTGAAAGAACAAGGTCGTAAACGTCTTGCACATCTTGACCGTTAAGCTGTTTTAAATAGTGGTGAACAGCTTTTTTTACTGCATCACGCAATGGCTGCGGTTTCTCGTGTGACTGAACATGAGGGTTAGTGATAAATGGAGAAGTCACGTTTTGTTCGAACATTATTAAGTCTCTTTCTTTCTTAGTTAGCTGCTAGTGTTTTAAAGTATTGCTCTAATGCGACGACCTGTGCCTGTGGGTTGTCGAGCGCATTAAATACTCGCCTAAACTGACCATCACTGTCATGGGTTTGCAAATACCAAGATACATGTTTGCGAGCAATTCGTGCGCCCATTGGTTCACCGTAAAACATATGGAGGTTTGTTAAATGCTCCATTAAAATGCTGCGTACCTCTGCAATAGCAGGTGGCTGCATATGTTCACCAGTTCGCAAATAGTGGTCTATCTCCCTAAATATCCAAGGGCGACCTTGGGCGGCTCGACCAATCATAATGGCATCTGCACCCGTATAGTCTAAAACCTGTTTTGCTTTTTCAGGTGATGTAATATCACCATTGGCAACAACAGGGATCGACACTGAACGTTTTATATCCCTAATCGTGGCGTACTCAGCATCACCTTTATACATACATGCGCGCGTACGCCCATGTACAGCAAGTGATGCAATGCCATAACGTTCAGCTATTCTCGCAATCTCTACACCATTACGGTTATCCGGATCCCATCCTGTACGGATTTTAAGTGTCACAGGTATATCAACAGCATTAACAACTGCGTCAATAATCTCTTCCACAAGTTCAGGAAACTGTAATAAGGCAGAGCCTGCGAGTTTCTTGTTCACTTTTTTTGCTGGGCACCCCATATTGATATCTATGATCTGTGCACCGTTAGCAACATTGAATTGTGCGGCCTGCGCCATAAGCTCAGGATCTGCTCCTGCAATTTGCACAGCACGTATACCCGATTCACCGCTGTGATCCATACGGTTCATCGACTTTTCTGTTTTCCAAACCCTAGGATTAGACGATAACATTTCAGACACAGCAAGCCCCGCGCCTAAGCGACGACAAAGTTGTCTAAATGGTCTGTCTGTAATGCCCGCCATTGGCGCAACAATTACATTATTCTCAAGTTGGTATTTACCGATACGCACTATATTCAATAGGCCTCTTTTCAAGGGGCGCTAAGTTTACGGTTTTTTTAGCAAAAATCAAAGGCTATAAATTGAACAAAAGTGACTTTTTTTTGCACTTTTCGTATTGACATTTGATAACCGTATGACGAAGCGGTTTATTTGTGTGAAATTTAAGCTGATTTTGTTTTTACTATAAAATAGGTTTATTTTTTATTATGTAAAAAAATAGTAAAGCCTGTTAAATGCAGGCTTTACATGAGCATTTTGAGTTAATACTCTAAATTGATGTTTTAAGTGAATTACACTTTTTTGGTACCACTGACGCGTGTCCAGTCACCTTCAACAGCAATATTATCAAGTTCAATAAAAGGCGCGTAAATATCAGCAACTGATTGTGCTTGCTCTTCTAAAATGCCTGACATGGCAATTTTTCCGCCTGGCTTTAATAAGCCTAAAATGACACTGTGTAATTCTCGTAGCGGCTGCGCTAATATATTTGCTACAACAATGTCGGCGCTAAATTCCGGCTGGTTTTCAGGCAGGTATACTTCAAGTTTGTCAGCCACCCCATTACGGTTAGCATTATCTAGGCTTGCTTCGAGTGCTTGTGGGTCAATATCAATCCCAATCATGCGCTCTGCGCCTAGTTTTATAGCAGCTATGCCTAAAATGCCTGAGCCACAGCCAAAATCAACCACTGTTTTACCTGTTAGATCTTGGCTTTCTAACCATTTGAGGCACAGCGCTGTTGTTGCATGTGTACCCGTGCCAAAAGCAAGGCCCGGATCAAGTAGTACATTTACTGCATCAGGATCTGGAATGTCGCGCCAGCTTGGACAAATCCACAGTTTTTCACCAAATTGAATTGGGTGGAAGTTATCCATCCATTCACGTTCCCAGTCTTTATCCTCAAGCTGCTCAATTTTATAAACTAAATTGTCTTTCAGCTCGTTATGACGTTTTAATAACGCAACGACTGCGTTCATATCGTGATTAGCTTCGAACAAGCCAATAACTGTGGTATCAGCCCAAAATACAACAGTGCCAATTTTTGGTTCGTAAATAGGGGTGTCTTTTGCGTCAATAAAGGTTACTGAAGCGCTACCCGCTTCCATTAATAGGTCGCTTACGGCATCAGCTGTTGCAGCATTGGCATTAATACGAATTTGGATCCAAGCCATGGTTATTTCCTTCAAATAGAAAAAAGGCCGCTATAGCGGCCTTTTTAGTTTATATAGTAGCGCTAAATTATTTAGCGTCTAAAAAGCTTTTCAGTAAATCTGAGCGAGAAGGGTGGCGTAATTTACGCAGCGCTTTCGCTTCTATTTGACGAATACGTTCACGTGTTACGTCAAACTGTTTACCTACTTCTTCTAAGGTGTGGTCGGTATTCATATCAATACCAAAACGCATACGCAGTACTTTCGCTTCACGAGCAGTTAGGCCTGCAAGTACATCGTTAGTTGCGCCACGAAGCGACTCCATTGTTGCCGAATCGATTGGCGAATCAATAGTTGTATCTTCGATAAAATCACCTAAGTGAGAATCTTCATCATCACCGATTGGTGTTTCCATTGAAATTGGCTCTTTAGCAATCTTAAGTACCTTACGGATTTTATCCTCAGGCATCATCATGCGTTCTGCTAATTCTTCTGGATTTGGCTCACGACCCATTTCTTGTAACATTTGACGAGAGATACGGTTAAGTTTATTAATCGTTTCAATCATATGTACTGGGATACGGATTGTTCTTGCTTGGTCAGCAATAGAACGAGTAATTGCTTGACGTATCCACCACGTAGCATAAGTAGAGAACTTATAACCACGGCGATATTCAAACTTATCAACCGCTTTCATCAGACCAATGTTACCTTCTTGGATTAAATCCAAGAACTGTAAGCCACGGTTTGTATATTTTTTAGCTATTGAGATTACAAGGCGTAAGTTAGCTTCAACCATCTCTTTTTTCGCACGGCGGGCTTTCGCTTCACCAATGCTCATTCGACGATTGATGTCTTTTATACGCTCAATGCTTAAACCTGTTGTTTGTTCAATAACAGATAATTTATTAATGCTACGAATGATTTCTGGCTTAACTTCTTCAAGTTTAGCTGAATACTTTTCGTTACCTGAAATTTCTAAATCAACCCAAGAAGCGTCTGTTTCGTTGTTAGCAAAATGCTTAACGAATGTTTTCTTTGGTAATTTAGCAATTTGAACAGCTTGTTTCATGATTAGACGTTCTTGAACGCGAACTCTGTCCATCATTTCACGCATGTTATTTACCATGCGATCAAACTGTTTAGGTATTAATTTAAAGGTCCTGAAAAGCTCACCGATTTCAAATATGGCAGCTTGTGATTCAGGATGCGAACGACCTTTAGCTTCAAATGTATCACGTGCTTTATTGTATAGATCACGTAAGTTTTCAAAATGAATGCGCGCTTCTTCAGGATCTGGCCCTGTGTCTACTTCTTCTTCATCTTCATCGTCGCCATCAATATCGTCTTTATCATCTTTATCATCATCAAGCTGTTTAGCGCTTAATTCTGAACCAATGTTAGTTGCTGAAATTGGCGCTTCATCTTCATTAGGATCAATGAAGCCGACGATAATATCGCTTAAACGCATTTCTTCGGCTTCAAACTTATCCCACTGTTCAAGTAGGTAAGTTATCGCTTCAGGATATTCAGCAACAGAAATTTGTACTTGATTGATACCTTCTTCAATACGTTTAGCGATAACAATCTCGCCCTCACGTGTCAGAAGTTCAACAGTACCCATTTCACGCATATACATGCGCACAGGGTCTGTAGTACGGCCGATTTCTTTTTCTACAGTCGCAAGGGCTGCAGCGGCAGCTTCAGCTGCGTCTTCGTCTGTCGTTGTTTCTTGCATCATTAATTCATCAGCATCAGGCGCGTTTTCGCTAACCTTGATACCCATGTCATTAATCATGCTTATGATATCTTCTACTTGATCTGAGTCTATAATGTCTTGTGGAAGGTGATCATTTACTTCTGCAAAAGTTAAGTAGCCTTGCTCTTTACCCTTTTGAATCAGAAGTTTTAATTGTGACTGAGGAGTTGGATCCATAGAGATTGTTTCTTCCACTCTGATAAGTTGATACAACAGGCGCCATCATGTAGTTTGCATTAAGCTAACTAGAATAATGTGACGCAGTGAATAGCACAGTATAACAGCCTAAATCAAATCTGACTAGCTGTTAGTGGCTTTTAACGCTGTCATTAACAAATGACATTCAAGTCTTTCGTCGCTATTGAGACCTTGTGTCTTGTCCTTTATTAATAAGGTCTCTAGTCGATAATTTAAACACTGATCTTCAATAAATTTAAAAGTATTTTTAAAAACAGTCTCTAAACGCTCTTCATTTATCTCATGTTGCCACATTGTGAGCTTAATTAGTGGCTCATAGTCTTCAGTTCCTCTGAAAAATTCAAGCAGCTGTGCGGTGGTAATGTTTTCTTTTTCTAATGCTTGTTCTTGTAAGCGCAACAGTAGGCCGATACCAGCGATATTCATTTGCGCTAAGTCGGGCAAATAAGGAATACTTTTAGCTAGTTGTGGGTGTTGAATTAAAATTCCAATGGCTTGGCGCATCGGTGTTATTTTAAATTTTCGCTCAATAGAATGCTGCTGCTTAGGTGTTTTTAAGCGATTATTAAGCTGCTCGCGTGTTCGACCAATTAAACGACCGAGTTGTTCAAGAATATTTTCTTGGTAAAACTCACTGGGTATTTTTTCGATGAGTGGCAGTGCAGCGCTCAGTAGTTTTGCTTTACCTGAATCAAGCGTTAAATCTATTTCTTGGCTTAATTTATTAAACAATACTTTAGTGAAGTCATCAGCTTCACTTAAGCGTTGTTCAAACAGTTCTTTACCTTCCTTTTGCACTAAGGAATCAGGGTCTTCACCATCGGGTAAAAAAGCAAAGTTTAAGGCTTTTCCATCATTCAAATAAGGGAGTGCATTTTCAAGTGCTCGCCAAGCAGCATCACGGCCTGCACGGTCGCCATCGTAACAACAAATAACTTTATCCGTTGTTCTAAAAAGGGTGTGCATGTGCTCGCTTGTTGTTGCAGTACCAAGTGCGGCTACAGCGTATTCTATCCCTTGCTCAGCAAGCGCCACCACATCCATATAGCCTTCAACAATAAGCACATGGTCTAACTTTTTATGGGCTTGTTTTGCCTCGTATAAACCATATAACTCAAAACCTTTATGAAAAATTCGGGTTTCGGGCGAGTTTAGATATTTAGGGCCTTGGTCTGCTTGCATTACACGACCACCAAACGCAACCACACGTCCGCGTTTATCGCGGATTGGGAACATTAAACGATCGCGAAAAAAATCAAACTGTCTGCCTGGTGTTTTTTCTGAAGCGAGCTTTAGCTCAACCAATTGTTCTTTTTGATCTTTATTGCGACCAAGTTGAAGGCATAAACCATCCCATTCACTCGGGGCGTAACCAATCATAAATTTCTTAACTATTGCACCGCTTAAACCACGGCCTTTAACATAGTCAATGACTGCCGCCGAATTGCTGTGGTGTTTTAATTGATGCTGATAAAAGCGCGCTGTATGGAGCATTAAATCGTAGTCAGAGCGTTTTTGCGCTGCGGTACGTTCTGGCGCTGAATTTGTGCCTTGTTCTCGAGGTACTTCTAAATTAAGCATGCTGGCTATTTCTTCAATAGCATCAACAAATTCAAGTTTTTCATATTCCATCACAAACGAAATAGCGTTCCCGTTAGCACCACAGCCAAAGCAATGATAAAACTGTTTATCTTGCGATACAGTGAACGATGGGGATTTTTCGTTATGAAATGGGCAACAAGCTTGATAATCCTTACCTGCTTTTTTTAGACCTACTTTTGAGTCTATCAGGTCGACAATATCGGTTCTGGCAAGTAAATCATCTATAAAGTTACGTGGGATCTTTCCAGCCATTAGTAAAATACAGTCCTGAAATAATAAGAAGAATAACGAATATGAAATTTACTTTTTTATACTTGCTTGATGCAAGATATAACATGCTTTAACTTACCAAAATGATAGCTAAATAAATAGGGAAGCTATCAATAATTTCATTTTAAAGTGGTAAAATTGATGCATTTTTATCAAAGCTAAAAACAAAGAAACCGAGCACAAGGCTCGGTTTACTTCAATCATACTATAATGTATGTGGGCGTATTAGGCAGTTAATCGTTGCTTAATTAAACCAGAGATTTTGCCCATATCGGCGCGACCTTCAGCTTTGCTTTTGATTATACCCATTACTTTACCCATGTCTTGCATACCTGCTGCGTTAGTATCAGCAATAGCCGTGTCAATGAGAGCAATTATTTCTTCTTCACTCAATTGTTGAGGTAAAAAAGTTTCAAGCGCTACTATTTCATTGGCTTCAATATCAGCTAAATCATCACGCCCAGCATCTTTGTACTGAGTGTAAGAGTCACGACGTTGTTTAACAAGCTTCACTATAACGGAGGTAATGTCTGCGTCGTCTAGTGTTATTTGCTCGTCAATTTCACGTTGCTTGATTGCAGCAAGTACCATGCGAATAGGGTTAAGACGTTGTTTGTCTTTAGCTCTCATCGCATCTTTTTGCGCATCTTTTAGCGTTATTAAAAGGCTCATTTATACAAGACCTAATATATTAGTATAATTTAACGCGGCGAGCGTTATCACGAGAAAGTTTTTTCATGTGACGCTTAACAGCAGCAGCTTTTTTACGCTTACGCTCAGCTGTTGGTTTTTCATAGTGCTCGCGACGACGAACTTCTGAAAGGATTCCTGCTTTTTCACATGAACGCTTGAAGCGACGAAGTGCTACGTCAAACGGTTCGTTCTCTCTTACTTTAATTACTGGCATTAAAAATTCACCTACCTAAATTATGAGCGTTGCTCAAGTTGATCAAACATTGATCAAGTGGTTCAAAAATGGTGCGGTATTGTAATCCGAAGCAACACCACATGTAAAGGACAATATTAACAGAAACGCATCATGTAAAATAGTTTTAATTTGCTTGGCGCTGATACAACCTACAGAATACTTGTCCAGCTTTCTTTTCTTTAAGTAACAACCAGTTACTGGGCGCTTCAAATGACTTTAAGTCACTTTCTACTTCAACATAAATTAAAGATTTTGAGTTGAGCCATTGATTTTTTTCTAAAAAAGCACAGCTAGTTTGGGCTAAGTTTTTATGAAAAGGGGGATCAACGAAGACAAGATCAAAAGGGGCATTTAGATTTTTTTGTTCCAAAAACGATAATGTGTTTGTGTTTTTTACGTGCGCATTTTGCAATTTCAACGTCGTTATATTCAGCTCAAGCTGTTTTGCGGCTGATGAATCAAGCTCAATAAGAGTAGCACTCTTAGCAAAGCGAGATAATGCTTCAAACCCTAAACCGCCGGAGCCGGCAAAGCAATCGAGCACGTTTGTATCTCGTGTATCTTGCATTAACCAATTAAAGACTGTTTCTTTTATGCGGTCTGTGGTCGGGCGAAGACCTTGTACGTCTTTTACTGGAAGCTTTCGACCTCGAAATTGACCACTTATAACTCTAATAAAGCCATCACTCGATGTGTTGGTGTCTTTATTTTTCGCTGTTTTATTTCTCATTTAGCTCACTAAAAAATGGTATCTGGGATCTAGCTCAGATAATATTACAGTAGATTACGTATAGCTTCATTTTTCAACCGCATTAAAAGTGTTACTATTTAACACTTATGTTTTGAACGGTTGTTTGGCTGGCAAATATTGCTGAGCATTTTCAAGCTATTTTCAAATTTTAGTTTATCAGATTTTTATAAGTGGTTATTAGCAAGTATGGCAAAAAAAAGTAAATTCCTGTCTTGGTTAGGTTTTGGTAAGTCAGATGAAAAACAAACAAAAGAAACTAATAACCAACAAACGTTGGCCGAACAACAAGAAACTGAGCGTTTAGAGCAAGCACGTGTTGAAGCTGAAAAAGCAGAGGTTGAGCGTTTAGAACAAGCACGTGTTGAAGCTGAAAAAGCAGAGGCTGAGCGTATAGAACAAGCACGTGTTGAGGCTGAAAAAGCAGAGAACGATCGTTTAGATCAAGCACGTGTTGAAGCTGAAAAAACAGAGGCTGAGCGTATAGAACAAGCACGTGTTGAAGCTGAAAAGCACGCTATTGAACAAGCACATGCAGAGTTATTGGTAAAAGAGCAAGCTGATGCCCAAGCACAACAATTAGAGCAACAACATCGTTTAGCTGAACAAGAAACGCAAATGCGCCTTGAGCAAGAGCGTATTGCAGCCGAACAAGCAGAGAACGATCGTTTAGAGCAAGCACGTGTTGAGGCTGAAAAAGCAGAGAACGCTCGTTTAGAGCAAGCACGTGTTGAGGCTGAAAAAGCAGAGAACGCTCGTTTAGAGCAAGCACGTATTGAGGCTGAAAAAGCAGAGAACGCTCGTTTAGAGCAAGCACGTGTTGAGGCTGAAAAAGCAGAGAACGATCGTTTAGAGCAAGCACGTATTGCCGCTGAACAAGCAGAGAACGATCGTTTAGAGCAAGCACGTATTGCCGCTGAACAAGCAGAGAACGAGCGTTTAGAGCAAGCACATATTGCAGCTGAAAAAGCAGAGAACGATCGTTTAGAGCAAGCACGTATTACAGCCGAAAAAGCAGAGAACGATCGTTTAGAGCAAGCACGTATTGCCGCTGAACAAGCAGAGAACGCTCGTTTAGAGCAAGCACGTGTTGAGGCTGAAAAAGCAGAGAACGCTCGTTTAGAGCAAGCACGTGTTGAGGCTGAAAAAGCAGAGAACGCTCGTTTAGAGCAAGTACGTATTGCTGCAGAAAAAGCAGAGAACGATCGTTTAGAGCAAGCGCGTGTTGCAGCTGAACAAGCAGAGAACGAGCGTTTAGAGCAAGCGCGTATTGAGGCCGAAAAAGCAGAGAGCGATCGTTTAGAGCAAGCACGTATTACGGCTGAACAAGCAGATAAACCTAAAAAAGAAGGGTTCTTCTCTCGTCTTAAAAAAGGTCTGTTAAAAACTCGTCTCAATATTGGTTCTGGGTTTGCATCAATATTCAGCGGCAAAAAAATAGACGATGATTTATTTGAAGAACTTGAAACCCAACTATTAACTGCCGATTTAGGTGTTGACACTACCATGAAGTTAATCGACCGATTAACTGATGGCGCAAATCGTAAGCAGCTAAAAGATGGTGATGCGCTTTATGAACTGATGAAGCAAGAAATGGCAACCATGCTCAAAACTGCAGAGCAGCCTTTAGTTATACCTGTTGATAAAAAGCCGTTTGTTATATTAATGGTGGGCGTAAATGGTGTAGGTAAAACAACCACTATAGGTAAACTAGCTAAGCAATTTCAAAGTGAAGGCAAGTCAGTTATGTTGGCTGCCGGTGATACATTTAGAGCCGCAGCCGTTGAACAATTACAGGTATGGGGAGAGCGCAATAGTATTCCTGTTATTGCACAGCACACAGGTGCTGATAGCGCGTCTGTTGTTTTTGATGCATTCCAAGCAGCCAAAGCTCGTAAGATTGATGTGTTAATCGCCGATACAGCGGGTCGCTTGCAAAATAAAGATAATTTAATGCAAGAGCTTGAAAAAATAGCACGCGTAATGAAAAAAATAGACCCAGATGCGCCGCATGAAGTGATGTTAACAATAGATGCTGGAACAGGTCAAAATGCTATCAGCCAAGTGAATTTGTTTAATCAATGTGTTGGTTTAACGGGCATTACTCTTTCAAAACTTGATGGGACGGCAAAGGGCGGTGTTATTTTTGCTGTGGCTGATAAATTTAATATCCCAATTCGTTATATTGGTGTTGGCGAAAGCATTGATGATTTACGTACTTTTAAGAGTGACGACTTTATTGATGCGCTATTTAGCCAAGATGAGGACGACGTTTAATTTACCAAAAGGGAGCTTGCTCCCTTTTTAATTGCGAGGAATACCAATTGCATTTGTGTTTTTGATGAAGTTGGCATAATAAAAAATGATAAATTTTCAGCAAGTAAGTAAAACATATCCAGGAGGGCATCGCGCTCTCGAAAAAGTTAATTTTCATATCAAACAAGGTGAACTGGCGTTTTTAACCGGCCACAGTGGGGCGGGTAAAAGTACGTTATTAAAGTTGATTAGTTTAATGGAGCGCCCATCAGCGGGTAATGTATTTATTAACGGTGTTGATTTAAATAAGGTTAACTCACGCCAAGTTCCTTATGTTCGTCGTGATATTGGCATTATTTTTCAAAATCATCGTTTATTAGAGCGCTATAGCGTATTTGATAACGTAGCATTACCATTAATCATTGAAGGTACTCACCATAACCAAATTTCAAAGCGTGTTCATGCTGCTCTCGATAAGGTGGGTTTAATTGATAAAATAAAATGTCACCCGTCTATGCTTTCAGGAGGCGAGCAGCAACGTGTTGGTATTGCTCGTGCTATTGTAAACTCTCCGCCAATTTTATTAGCCGACGAGCCGACTGGTAATTTGGATCCTGAGCTTTCAATGGAAATTTTGCGATTATTTGAAGACTTTAATAAACACGGTACAACGGTGCTTATTGCTACACACGATTTAGGTTTGGTTGCGCGCATGAAATACAGAAGTTTAACCTTAAAAGAGGGGCGAATGCTTCAAGACCCCTTAGCTGAGGGGGCATTATGAGCTTACTGTTTAAAGGTCGCCATAATAAAAACGAAAAGCAAAAAAAATCTATCTTGGCTGGCGGTTACTTTTTTATTATTAACATTTTTCGCCAAGGCGTGCATAGTCTCGGTGAAATGTGGCGAACCCCTTTGGCATCTTTGATGACAATTGCCGTGCTTGGGTTGAGCTTAACACTACCCGCCACACTGTATTTAGTGGTTAAAAATGTTCAACAAGTCAGTAGTGGGTTTGAAGAAGCGAGCGAAATATCATTGTTTGTAAAAGAAACAATGAACGAGCAACAAACACAAACCTTAGTTAAACGACTGGCACTTTACCCAGAAATTGAAAGTGTGACGTTTATTTCAAAGCAGCAAGCGCTGACAGAATTTAAAGATGTGTCAGGGTTTGGGCAAGCGTTAGAGTACTTAGATAGTAATCCACTTCCTGATGTTGTGCTTGTAACGCCAACTAAGCGCCATAGTCAACCTAACGCAGCTAAAGCGCTTTTAACCAAGCTTGAAAATGAGCGTGAGGTTGATTTTGGTAAGCTAGATATAGCTTGGTTAGAGCGTTTAAATGCACTCCTTAGCTTACTAAAAGAAAGTGTAATAACAATCACGCTACTATTATTGACTTCGGTTACGCTTATTATTGGTAATACTATTCGTTTATCTATTATGGATAAAAAAGAAGAAATACAAGTAATGAAACTGGTAGGGGCTACCAATACATTTATTCATGCGCCATTTTTATGGACTGGTATTTGGTATGGGGTTATTGGCGGGTTATTCGCTTTTGTATCGGTGGCTTTGATGATGTGGTGGCTATCTTCTGCCGTAAGTACTGTTGCAGGGGTTTATCAAACTAGTTTTTCGTTGATTGGCTTGTCATTAAAAGAATTTGGATTTTTGGTTTTACTTGCAACAAGCTTAGGCTTTATTGGCTCATACCTTTCTGTAAATCGTTATATTAAAGAAATAGAACCTGACAAAGTATAAGTGAACCAACCCAGCTCGATATGCGTATGTTGTCGAGCTGGGTTATACCCTCCATTATTAAAACTGTCATAATTTTGTACTATTCTCCACTCTAAGTAATGAGTTGTAAACGATGTGCTGCGCTAAGGTTAAGCCCTTACTGTGCCTTAATTCATCACTTATTCAGTCGCTTATAGTAGACTTAGGCAACGCTAAAAACCTCTTGATTTATGATTTAAAAAAGTTTTAAATTGGGGTTAGCACTCTTAGGTAAAGAGTGCTAAGATGGTTTCAAATGTTTATCACCGAGGTGAAAAATGAGTAAAGATTTATACGCAATGGCACTTACAGTCGGACAACAAAGCGCAAGCATGGACGGTTACCTTCAAGCGGTAAGCACTATCCCTATGCTTAAAGTTGAAGAAGAGCAAGAGCTTGCCAAGAGGCTTCAGGAAGAAGGCGATCTTAGTGCTGCAAAGCAACTCATTATGTCGCATTTACGTTTTGTAGCGCATATTGCTAAAAGCTACTCGGGTTATGGTTTGCCACAAGCAGACTTAATTCAAGAGGGCAACATTGGCCTGATGAAAGCGGTAAAGCGTTTCGACCCTACCGTAGGTGTTCGTCTAGTATCGTTTGCAGTGCATTGGATTAAAGCAGAAATTCATGAGTTCGTGCTTAAAAATTGGCGTATTGTTAAAGTTGCAACGACTAAAGCACAACGTAAATTATTTTTTAATCTGCGCAAAAACAAAAAACGTTTAGGTTGGTTTAACCAAGCTGAAGTGAGCACTGTGGCAAGCGAGTTAGGTGTAAGTGAAAAAGAAGTTCGTGAAATGGAATCGCGTATGAGCGGCCAAGACATGGGCTTTGACTTAACTGGTGATGATGACGATAACGCACCAACAAGCACTTATTCACCTGTACAATACTTGACCGACGGCGCAGCTGATTTAGCTGATGATGTAGAACAACAACAGTGGAAAGAGCAGGCGCATACGCGTTTATTTAGCGCCCTTAAAACACTCGATGAACGCTCGCAAGACATTGTTAGTGCACGTTGGTTGTCTGACGACAAGGCAACTCTTCAAGAGCTTGCACAAAAGTACAGCGTATCTGCTGAGCGTGTTCGTCAGCTTGAAAAAACAGCGATGAAAAAGCTACAAAGCGCTATGAGCTAATAGTGATTTGAGCAACAAATTTTAAAAGCCCTGCATGAAAATGCGGGGCTTTTTTGTTTTTGTATAGGTTGCTCTGAGGCAGTAAAGTCAGTTGAAATAAGCTGAACAGGTGCGCATAAACTATAGCGACCCGCTAATTTTTCGATTTTTAAATGTGCTATTACATAGGAGGGTTTCACAATGTCATCAGTGCCTACAAATAAAGAAGAATTGTATCAAGCGATAAAACTAAACTCTGAAAAAATACTTGAAGATTATTTATCAATTCCAAAAGAGTATGCACATAAAAATGGTATCGAGGGTAATGTTAAAGGAGCGATAATTAATGTGGCAGATACACTCGCTTACCTTCTTGGTTGGGGCCAGCTAGTGTTAAAGTGGCACCAATTAAAGTCAGAAGGTTCTGATGTTGATTTTCCAGAGACTGGGTATAAATGGAATGAGTTAGGTCAATTGGCTCAATGCTTTCAATCACAGTTTAAAAGCTGGTCATATAGTCATTTGATTTTAGAGTTTAAAGTGACAATAGCTAAAATATTATCGCTTATAGAGTCCTTAGATAATCATAGTCTTTATGACATTGCTTGGTATGAAAAATATACGCTAGGTAAAATGATCCAGCTAAATACATCTTCACCCATGAAAAATATGCGCATAAAAGTGAGGCGGTTTAAGAAAATCAATCAAATATAGCAGTAGATCGTATGATATTTAAAATTTAAATATTCAGTACTTTTTAAGTGTTATTTTTTTATTTTCACTTATTGCTTGCTACATTATTTCACTCAACTTTACCTAGGGCGTGTTGACCTTTGTGGATTGAAATTTGTTCAATCTAGGGGCGATTTAATCGCGGCGCGAGGTTTGGCATTTATGCTGCGTTATCGCCTATTTATGGGGAGTAACCACACGACATAGGCTCTGCCTTGCCTAAAACCAAACAGCCTGCTGCAAAATCAATCACGAAAGGTCAACGAGTCCTAGCACTTATTCTTTTGCCCTCGGCCTGTGCGAGTTGAATATATTTATGTTCGACCAGCTGTGAAACTGGCACAAGTTCGAAACCTTGCTCTGATAGCTGTGGCAATGCTTTGCGTAAAAAGGCAATTGTTTCTGGGTAGGGGTGAGCAATTGCAATAGCAAAATTATGCTTAGTGGCTTGCTGTTTTAACTCATCAAACCTCAGTTGTAATTGTTCTGCAGTGGTTATGTTGTCTAAGAATACTTGGCGGCTAATATTGGCTACACCTAAAAAGTTAGCGGCATTTTGAGCTTGGCTTAAATCAGTAGTGCGACTATCTAAAAAATATAAATGACGTTTTTTGAGAACCTCCATAGTCCACTTCATGGCTTGGCTTTGTTGCGTAAGTGCTGAGCCCATATGATTATTAACCCCCTTAACTTGTGGCAAGCTCGCTAAAGCTGTGCCTAGCGTTTGCTGAAGCTGCTCTTTAGTCATATTTAGTGTAAGTGCGCCTGGGCCTAGCTCTTTATCATTTAGCGCCTGCATAGGGACGTGAAGTAATAACTCTTTATTTGATTGGCTAGCAAGCGTTGCAAAAATTTGTGAATAAGGTGTGTGAGGTAAAATTGAATATGACAATTGCCCAGGCAGAGTTAAAAATTCCAAGTCCCGTTGGTGATAGCCGATATCGTCAATCACTATTGCTATTTGTTTAGCTTTTACATCTATTGATGCAAAGTAAAATATCAACAAAAATGATGTTATTATTTTTATATTTATAGTTTTCACTTTATAATTTTTATTATCTTTAGGCTCAGTAAGTCGCTCTAAATAAAGCGATATTATTGCATGCTGAGTAATTGTTTTGCTTTAACTAATTGCAAATCAGCTAGATTACTTACAGGTAATTGCTGAATGCTTTTAGTTTGTTCGTTTTTTATTATAACGGCTTTATTGTTTTGTGAAAGGTTTGTTTGATTAATCGCCACATCGGGTGTTATTCCTACGCCATCAATTGATTTTCCTGACGGTGTAAAGTACTTCGCGGTGGTAAGTTTTAAGGCTGTATCTCCATTACCGAGGGGAATGAGTGATTGTACAGAGCCTTTACCAAAAGATTGATTCCCTACAACGGTTGCACGATTATTATCTTTTAAAGCCGCCGCTAAAATTTCAGCCGCTGAAGCTGAATTTTCATTTATCAGCACTACAATAGGGGCGCCTTTTAATACATCACCTCGTTTAGCGTAAAAAGTTTTATTTGCATCAAAAAAGCGACCTTTAGTTGTAACAATAGTGCCGCTTTGTAGAAACATATCAGATACGGCAATCGCACTTTGCAGTGTACCGCCGGGGTTATCTCGCAAATCAATAACAAGCCCTTTAAGTGAGTCATCATAATAGTCTTGCATTGCTGTAATTTGCAAAGCAACTTCTTGCAATGTGTTATTAGAAAAAGTGTGAATGGCTAAATAACCAGTGCCAGAATCTAAGACTTTGCTTGTAGCACTTTTTAAATTTATTAGTGTTCGAGCAACGTTAAAAGATATATAGGCTTTACTTGTTTGTCGTTGTACGGTTAAGTTTATATCACTAAAGTTGCTATTTCTTATTCGTGTGGCTACTTCGTCAAGTGTCAAATTTTCAACGATTTCGTTATTAACACTTATGATAATATCGCTGGCTAAAATACCGGCTTTTTTGGCGGGAGAGTTACTTACTACGTCTACGATGGTTATTTTGTCTTTAATACTTTTAACTTCAATTCCAAGACCCGTATAGTGGCCATTGGTGTTGTTAAATAGAGCGGTGAGTTCATGCTCGTCTAGGTATTTGGAGTAAGGATCGAGTTTTGAGTACAAACGTTCAAATTGCTGAGTGCTGTATTCTATGTGTTGGCTGTTTTGTAAGGCCAAATCGTCAACGTAATAGGTGTGTATATTAAATAAAATCTCATCTATTTGTTGGCTTTTTAATTCTTTTACTGAGCTAGCTAGAGCCTGGCTAAATGAAAAAATAAAACTAAATAAAAGCAGACTCATTATCAAGCCTGCATACATTGTTTTTGAATGGTTTGTAGTGGCGGTTTTATTTATCATCAGCTGCTCCAGAGCGGCGCAGCGGTTTATTCAATTAAATGCGTCTGCACCATTTTACAGGATTTACTGCGCGTCCTTTGTGGCGTATTTCAAAGTATAGACCAGAATTTGCTTGTCCGCCGCTTTGACCAACTAAAGCTAACGTTTCGCCTTCACGCACCATATCGCCAACATCTTTGAGAAGCGTTTGTGCGTGTCCATATAAGCTCATAAAGCCTTTGCCATGATCTACAACAATCACCCAGCCATAGCCTTTCAACCAATCAGCAAAGACCACTTGACCATTATGCACGCTGTTAACATTAGCGCCTTCTACAGCCCCAATCAGCACTCCCTTCCAATCAATGCCGCCATGCTTTCGTTGACCAAATGTGTGCTGCAACTTACCTTTACTTGGCCAATCTAGTTTTCCTTTGTTTTTATTAAGGCCGAGCAATTCAATTTTTTGTGTTTTTTCTTTTTCGAGTTCTTCGATAGTCGAGATTAAGGTTTGCTGGTTTTCTTTTAAATAGTTAATCGAATCTTTGGTACCACTAAGTTGTGCTTTGAGGTTGTTAAAATTCGCTTTTCGATCACTTTGGGCTGCAATTAATGCGGTTTGACGTCGTTTTTGTTCGTTATGTAGCTCAATTAGTTGTTGCTCTGTTTTTGCAAGTTCAACTTGATTCTGGGCAATTTGCTGTTGCAGTACTTTTAGCTCTTCAATTTGCTTTATTCGGGCTTTATTTAGATAGTTATAATAACTAAGTGTACGCTCAAACTTGGCTGTGTCTTCTTGATTTAGCATCATTTTAGAGTAGTCGTCGCCTCCAGCCATGTAGGCACTTTTTAATTGTGCGGCTAAAATACGTTGAAACTGGACATGCTTTTCATCGAGCTGCTGTGCTTTTTGTTGCTGCTGCTTTTGTTGCTGTTGGGCTTTTTTAACTGCTTGTTCTGCCATATTCAGTGCTTTAGCATTTTTAGCGATATCTAGTTCGTGGCTTTTGAGATTTGTTTGTAATTTAGCAATTTTTTTACGCTGCTCATTGTATTCGGCTTGGCTTTGGTTAAGAGCCTGTTGGACTTCTGATAAGTCCTTTTTAGTACGGTCTTCATTAGCGACAGCAGGAGCCGTCGCCAATGAAGTAAGTATTAAAGTGTATTGAATTAATAGATTAATGCGTCTATTCATGTGTTATTTCAGTGTCATGATAGGTGTGCCAGTCATTTCACTTGGCTGCTTCATACCCATTAAGTGCAGCATTGTGGGCGCTACATCGCTCAATGCCTTACCTGCTGATGGGGTTGCATCACGACCTACATAAATAAATGGTACAGGTTCGCTAGTATGTGCTGTATGCGCTTGTCCCGTTTTAAGGTTAGCCATTTGCTCGGCATTACCGTGATCAGCTGTTATTAATGCTTCGCCACCAAACTCTTCAAGTGCACTGATAACACGGCCAATGCAAATGTCTACTGCTTCGCAGGCTTTAACGGCAGCTTCAAATACACCAGAGTGACCAACCATATCGCCGTTAGGGTAGTTACAAATAATAGCGTCGTATTTACCACTTTTAATT
Source organism: Pseudoalteromonas aliena SW19 (assembly GCF_014905615.1). Classification (NCBI taxonomy): domain Bacteria; kingdom Pseudomonadati; phylum Pseudomonadota; class Gammaproteobacteria; order Alteromonadales; family Pseudoalteromonadaceae; genus Pseudoalteromonas; species Pseudoalteromonas aliena. The sequence continues at coordinate 236,426 of NZ_AQGU01000022.1, read as the reverse complement.
GCTTCAACGAGTTTATCGGTTAACATTTCTGAGTTCATTTCAGGTTGTAGATCGTATGTTGCTACTTGCGGCGAAGGGATAAGCTCGCGTGTTTCGCCTTCAAATTCGTTTTCGCGGCCACCACTAAAGAAAAATGTTACATGGGCATATTTTTCGGTTTCAGAAATACGTAGCTGTGTTTTGCCATTTTTTTCAAACCATTCGCCTAAAACATTAACTAAAGGCGTAGGGCCAAACGCAACGGGTGCATTAATATCAGCAGCGTATTCGGTCATCATTACAAAAGCACTAAGTTTAGGTGTTTTTGTTTTAGTGAAGCCATCAAAGCTAGGTTCAACAAAAGCGCGCGTAATTTCGCGAGCTCTGTCGGCTCTAAAGTTTGCAAAAATTACAGTGTCGCCATCGTTTATTGTTACTGGGGTTGCGCCTTCAGGGGAGATGGTTGTAGCGGCTACAAATTCATCGTTTTCATCGCGTTCGTAAGCTGCTGCAAGAGCAGCAACGCCGTTGTCATAACTATAGTCACCCTCACCCAGGGTCATTACGTTATACGCTTTTTCTACGCGGTTCCAACGGTTGTCTCTGTCCATTGCATAATAACGGCCAATTAGCGAGGCTAAGCGGCCGCATTTAAGCTCACTAAATAATGCTTCGATTCGTTCGATAGAGGTTTTGGCACTGCGCGGCGGTGTGTCGCGGCCATCTAAAAATGCGTGAAAATATACGTTTTTTGCACCGCGCTTTGCTGCAAGTTCAATACTTGCGACTATATGATCTTCGTGGCTATGTACGCCGCCAGGACTTAATAACCCCATAATATGAACTGCTTTGCCTGCCTTTACAGCCTTATCTATATTTTCAACAAGTGCAGGCGTTGAATCAAATTCACCATCGTTAATTGCTTTAGTAATACGAGTGAAATCTTGATAAACGACACGTCCAGCGCCTAAATTTACATGGCCAACTTCTGAATTTCCCATTTGTCCATCAGGAAGACCAACATCAAAACCCGAAGCTGAAATTAATGTGTGTGGGCGTGTAGCCCATAAATTGTCTAATACCGGCGTGTTTGCTGCTAAAATAGCGTTACTTTGCTCATCTTCGCGATATCCCCAACCATCTAAAATCATTAATACCAGTGGTTTTTTATGTTCTGTCATAATAGTTCCTGAATAATTAACACCTGTCTGGCTTTAGCATACCGTGTTTTGTAGCTAGAATCAGCAATCAAAACAGCATATTAAAAATTTTCATAATACGGTATAAAGTAAAGTTGTTAATGTGTGCTTGGTGAGTAGCATGCAGGGGGATTTATGTGCTTTTAAACCGCCGTAAACTCGCATTTTAAGTTGGTTTGGGTATACTTGCGTGGCTAAAGTCTAAAATATCTAAAACATAGCGTTTTAGGATGTAATTTATAGTGGAAGTCGAATGGATCAATATATTGAATTTATCACCAATCACCCCATTTTAAGCCTTGCTTGGGTTGGTATTGTATTTCTTATTGTTAGTGGCTGGATAAAAAGTAAGTTTTCAGCTGTACGTCAAATAAATCCTCAGCAACTTACGTTACTTATTAACCGTGAAGATGGTCAAGTAATCGATATGCGTGCGCAAAAAGAGTTTAATAATGGGCGAATTTCTGGAGCTGAGCACTTAAGCCCAGAGAATGCGAAAAAATCTGACTTTTCAAGCCTTGAAAAGTACAAGACTAAACCCATTATAGTGGTATGTACTACAGGTATGACTGCCCAAAGTACTGCAACCACTATGAGCAAAGCAGGTTTTGAACGTGTCTATGTATTAGCTGGGGGCATGGGGGCGTGGCAATCTGCGAGCCTACCAACCACAACAGGTCGCTAATCATTTTAGCTAGACCGATAGAGGATTTATTATGAGTAATGTTGTTTTATATACTAAGGCGTATTGTCCATTTTGCCAGCGCGCTCTTTCGCTACTAAATAGCAAAGGTGTTGAGTACACTAATATTGATATTGGTGTTCAGCCTGAGTTACGCGATGAAATGATTGCAAAAGCGGGTGGGGCAAGCACAGTACCGCAAATTTTTATTAATGATGAACATATCGGTGGCTGCGACGACATGATGGCTATTGAAGCGCAAGGTAAACTTGACGCTAAGCTAAGCGCTTAATTTAATTATAATAACGAACAAGTTAGGAATAACAATGAACGAAGAAACTCAAGATGTAGCAGCTCAAGAAAGTGGCGCACAATTTACAATTCAACGTATTTACACTAAAGATGTATCTTTTGAAACACCAAATTCACCAGCTATTTTTCAAAAAGAATGGACGCCAGAAGTTAAGCTAGACTTAGATACTCGTTCTAATAAATTAGACGAAGGTGTATTTGAAGTTGTTTTAGCGCTAACTGTAACCGCTTCACTTGGCGAAGAAACTGCGTTTTTATGTGAAATTCAACAAGCAGGTATTTTTACTATTGCTGACGTTGAAGAGGTGCAACTTGCACACATGCTAGGTGCATTTTGTCCTAACGTGTTATTCCCATATGCGCGTGAAGCAGTATCAAACCTTGTTAACCGTGGTACTTTTCCACAGCTTAACCTTGCGCCAGTTAATTTTGACGCATTGTTTGCACAGTACATGCAACAACGTACTGCGCCAGCTGACCAGGTTACAGCAGACGCATAATTTATGAGTACAGCAACGACAGCTGTTACTGTATTAGGGGCGGGGTCTTATGGCACCGCCCTTGCTATTTGTTTAGCCCGAAATGGTCACAATGTGACGCTTTGGGGGCGCAATAGCGACGACGTTGCCACGCTTGCAGCTGAGCGGAAAAATCAACGTTACTTACCCGATGCTCCTTTCCCTGATACTCTTTTTCTTGAAGCCGATTTACAGCGTGCCGTTGCTAGTAGCGCTATTGTGCTTGTTGTTGTGCCAAGCCATGCATTTGGCGATACACTTGCGCAGATAAAGCCTGCATTGCAAGAAGGTGTAAAAGTTGCTTGGGCGACCAAAGGGCTTGAGCCAAACACGGGGCGCTTATTACAGGAAGTTGCTTTACAAGAGTTAGGTGATGGTATTCCATTGGCGGTACTTTCGGGTCCTACATTTGCAAAAGAGATGGCGATGGGATCACCGACTGCTATTTCTGTATCTTCCACGTCCCCTGAATTTGCTCAGCAGTTAGCTGATTTACTTCATTGTGGTCGCTCATTCCGTGTGTATAACAATGATGATTTTATTGGTATACAGCTAGGTGGTGCGGTTAAAAATGTTATTGCAATCGGTGCTGGTATCTCAGACGGGGTAGGTTTTGGCGCTAATGCACGTACTGCACTCATTACACGTGGTCTTGCAGAGTTATCGCGTTTAGGCTGCGCTCTTGGCGCAAAACCAGAAACCTTTATGGGTATGGCTGGTCTTGGTGATTTAATTTTAACCTGTACTGATAATCAATCACGTAATCGTCGATTTGGTTTAGCACTAGGTAAAGGCGAAAGTGTCGATGCTGCTATTGAGTCAATTGGTCAAGTAGTTGAAGGCTTTAGAAATACCAAAGAAGTGTATTTGCTTGCACAGCGTACTGGTGTCGAAATGCCAATTACTGAGCAAATCTATAAAGTTCTTTATGAAAATAAAGATATGAAAGAAGCTGCAATGGCCTTATTAGGCCGAGAGCAGCGTTCAGAATAAAAATAAGCCTTCCAGTTCAATTATGTACTGTAAGGCTTGTTATTTCAGGTTTTAAAAATACTTACCGACTTTTTCAGTTGCAGGGCCAGTGTTTTCATATCTTCTGAGTATGTTTGAACTTGTTCAATTTTCCCCATACTGTTTTGACCCGCAGAGACGACCTCATTAATATTTTTACTCAAGTCCTCAGCAACCGCGCTTTGTTCGGACACAGCACTAGAAATATGACTCGACATATGTGTAATTGATTCTATCACTTCAGATATATTTGAAATCAATTCGCTGGCTGTACTTGCCGCACTCATGCTTTCTTGGCTCATATTTTTACTTAAACTCATAACATTTACAGCTGATTGTGATCCCTGTTGTAGTTTATTTATTGTTTCATGGATCTCAGCCGTACTTGTCTGTGTTCTGCTCGCTAAAGATCTTACTTCATCAGCTACTACAGCAAATCCACGACCTTGTTCACCGGCTCTGGCAGCTTCAATCGCGGCATTTAATGCAAGTAAGTTCGTTTGCTCTGCTATTGCCTGAATAACATCTAGCATAGATACAATGCCCTGCACGCTATCTTCAAGGCTACTTATAACCGTTGATGCTTCATCGAGTTGAGCAGCTAATCTCTCTATTGAGTTAATTGAGCTTAAAAAAGCATCATGCACCTTTTTAGCATCTACATTTGCTGTTTCAGCAGAGCTTAGCGTCAACTTAGCATTACTTTCAATTTCTACTGCCGATGACGCCATTTGTGTAATTGCAGTGGCAATTTGATCTGTTTCCGACTGCTGCTCTGTCAAATAGCGAAAACCTTCACTACTAACATCAGAGATGCTACCAGCAACGTTAAACGAATCCTCAACGGAAAGCTTAACATCGTTAATCAGCTCGGCTATTTTATGTTCAAACTGATTAAATGAAGCCGCAAGTTTTCCTATTTCGTCATTACGGCGAACAATTATTTGTTGAGTTAAATCGCCATCTCCATTGGCAATAGTTGCCATTTTTTCAGCAACTTCAGATAAGGGTTGAGCAACTAATTTTTTAAAAATATAAACTAAAACGGCGCCTAAAATAGTCACTAGGAGTAAAACTTTAATGATTGAAAATATAGCCAACTCAAGCAGTGCCGCTTCAATGTGACTAAATTCGATATAAAGGTTAATTTTGCCAACTTTATTTTGCGTTCCGGCATCATCATAAAACAATTCATTTTGTACCATAGACGGTGTTTCAGCCCCGTCGGTTTCAACAAAAAGTTGTCCGTTAGTATCATATATAGTGATTTTTGATATATTTTGAGATGCAACTTCCGCATTGATTAACTTTTTAGCTAGTTCATCTTGAAAATTCCACATCGCATTGGGCAGTGATAGCCCAATGCGTTCTTTTGTCAGATTAATCTCATTATCAAGCTTTAGTTTTAATTGGCTACTTTGTGCAGTGTAATCATAAACACCAAAGCAAAGTAAAACAAAAACCATTGCGCTTAATGTAGTAATAACCAGTCTAAATAAAATTGAACGAGTCAAAATAGCCCCTTACTTAAGGTAGTTTGCCATAATGGTATTAACATCGATTTTTGCTAGTCCTTGATTATAAATTGTTTGCCATTTTTGTCCTTCTGCATCATTTCTAAAGGCAATGTATAGCTTTTTATCTTCTAATAACGTTGTATTCATGGCTACTTTACTTTTTATTCCTGCTAAAGACTTATCTGTAGCTAGTAAATACTTAAGCACATTGGCATCAATCACCGCAGCATCAATTCGTCCAGCAGCTACTTTTTTAATGTTTAGGACATCAGAAGGTGCTGCGTCGCCTTTAATTGTGCCAGAAGCTATCATGTCATCAAGCTCCTTAGTGTTGACATAATCTTGTACAACACCAATACGTTTACCCGAAAGGTCATTCACCGATGAAAAGGTTATTGGCTTAGCACTATTTTGCACAAGGCCGAGCGGACCAGTGCCAGTTGCATCAGAAAAAATAAAATCACTGGTTTCGTGCATATATTCTGGAAAGTATCCAACATATTTTGAATTTGCTTGTAAGGCCGAATTTACTGCACGAGACCAAGGATAGAAGTCAACGATAAGCTCATGCCCTTCAGCCTCAAATGCAGCTTTTGCAACGGCTACAGATGCGCCTTGTTGTTCTAATGATTTATCAGAGTAAGGTGGCCAAGCCAGTGATGTTAAATGCACTGTTTCAGCAGCGACGAAATTAGAAAAAGTAATAAAAATAAATAGTAATGTAATTTTCATGTATAAACCCTTAGAAATTAAATGTTTTTGAAACGGTTATTAGTAAAGTTGTATCGCCATATGTTTCTAAATTTGTACCTTCATAGCCTGCAGTCAAATTCAAATCACTCCATGTATAATTTGCGGTTATACCCAATGCATCTAGTTATCGTCGAAGCTTAAATAATCGGCACTTAAGCTAATTGAGAATGCATTACTAATTGGAATATTGTGCGTCCACCCTCTGTAGTAAAATCATCCCATGTGTACCAAAAATTAAGGTTAGTAGTGCAAAAATTGAATTTAGCATAAGTTTTGATGTAATCATAATGGGAACTGAGTTTATCACCCGAGTATGTCTATTGTGCAATATCAATACCTAGATTAATTAAATCGGTTAAGCTTGTGTAATAGCCAATATAAGCATCTGCTTCTATATCTGTCCCTTCTTGAGTTTGACTAACATAATTGAATAAGTAATCAGACGCTAAGGTAACGGTTGCAGAGTAGGCTAAAAGTAACGAATAATAAAAAAGTTTTCCCATAGAGTTTTAACTATAAGTAAATAACTGCATGAGAATGAGCTTAGTTCAATAATTATATTTATGAGAAACGTACAAGAAAAAAAATTAGCGAATATTAGGCGTGTTGAGCTTTCTTGACTTTGCAGCTGTATGTTTGGTTTTTAGGTAATGCAGAGCCTATGTGGTGTGGTTATTCCCCATAAATAGGCGATAACGGAGCATAAATGCCAAACATGTGCTGCCCTTTGGGTTTTTTAGAGGGACGATTAAATATTAATAGCTTCAGTTCGTAGGACGAATTGTTCTACTAATACTCATTAAAAATAGCATTGAACAACTCTTTATTGTTGGCCCAGCTTTGGGCTTAGGAAATAATAGATTGATGATTTAGCCAAGGGCTTTAATTTTTACTTATGATATGCCTTGGCTTAAATGTAATAAAGGATCTAAAGCACTATTGTGCGTTAGGAAAGCCTAATTGACGCCACGATTCATAAACAAATACAGCGACTGCATTTGATAGGTTCATGCTGCGGCTATTGGCTTGCATAGGAATGCGTACACGTTGCTCATTTGGCAGTGCTTGGATCATATCATCTGGAAGGCCACGAGTTTCAGGGCCAAATACAAGGCAATCACCCGCTTCGTAACTTGCTTGATGATGAAATTGGCTACCTTTGGTGGTGCATGCATATACTTTTTTAGGTTTACATTTTTCAAGGTAATCTTCAAATGAGGCATGACGCTGAACATGGCTAAACTCGTGATAATCAAGGCCAGCACGTTTTACACGTTTATCGTCCCACTCAAAGCCCAGCGGTTCAATTAAGTGCAGCGAATAACCTGTATTTGCGCACAAGCGAATAATATTACCTGTATTAGGCGGTATTTCAGGTTGGTATAAAACGATATCCAGCATAGTGAGCCTTTTCAATAATCTAAAGTTTAACGATGTGCAGTATACACGAAACCCTCAAAAAAAATGATATACTCAAGTTATTGAATACATCTATTTAGCGGATAAAAACGTGCATAACCGTAGTTACGAATTTTGGGTTAAAACTTCCAGTATTGTTACCATGGTCATGGTTAGTTTGATGATTGCTGCAAAAACGTGGGCATGGCTAGCATCGGGGTCTGCGTCAATGCTTGGCTCGTTAACCGACTCACTAATGGATATTACGGCCACGGCGATGAGCTTTTTGGTTTTAGGCTACGCGCTGCGCCCAGCTGATGACGACCATCGATTTGGTCATGGCAAAGCCGAAGCTATAGCGGGGCTTGGGCAAGCTGCATTTATTGCTGGCTCCGCTTGTTTACTCGCATTTCATGGTGTTGAGCGCTTGTTTAATCCCGTTGTTCTTAGTCATTCTCTTCTCGGTGTTTGGGTAAGTATTTTTGCCATTGCGTGTACTTTAGTTATCGTATTTGTACAAAATAAAGTGATTAAATATACAGACTCAATCGCAATTAAGGCCGATTCTGTGCATTACAAAGGCGACTTGATCTTAAATGCTGCAGTGTTACTCGCTATTTTATTAGCTTATTACGGGGTGTTGTATGCCGATCCACTCTTTGCAATTGGTGTGGCCGGCTACTTAATTTATAACAGTTGGGATATTGCCCGTGATAGTGCCGACCACTTAATGGATAAAGAACTACCAGATGATGAAAAACAAAGCATATTTGACATAGCCAAGGCGCATACTGATGTGCATGGTGTACATGGTATTCGTACTCGCCAAGGTGGAAAAATTAAGTTTATTCAAATGCATTTAGAGCTTGATGATAATTTAAGCTTAATTCGCGCACATAATGTAGCTGATGAAGTTGAAGCATTGATAACCAAAGAATTTGAGTCTCAGGTCGATATTTTAATCCACCTCGATCCATTGTCGGTAATTGTTAAGCCGTCACCGACTCACAAAACTGATACAAGCTTGTAAGCAGAGGTTTGCGTATTTCATCACGTTCAAAGAACAGTTCGTGCTTAGCGCCAGTAAAGCTTTCTAATACAGCGTTGTCGTGCCTGTTCGCCAATTTATAGTGTGCATTGTTGTCGACTATCTCGTCGTTTTGCGCGCTGGCAATGTACAGCGGAATGGATACGTTTAACGTATCCATCGACGATATAAATGCAAACGTAGCATTTAACCAGCCATAAGTAACACCACCAAGCTGTAGTAATGGTTCTTCATGATAGGTTTTTCTAAATAACTCGTAACGTTCAAGGCTACTGGTTAGTGTATTTAACGCAAATTCATCGGCAGTGTAATCGGTTTGTCCTAGCGCATAAGTGTTTTTAAAGCCAAGTTGTGTTGCTGTACTTGCAACGAATTTAGCTAAAGGTTTTGGTATGCCTCTAGTGTAAATGTCGAGCATAGGAGCTGAGAAAAATGCGCCACTAAAATTGTGTTCAAAATGTGCAAGATACTCAAACGCGACGGCTCCACCCATAGAATGGCTCACCAACACCTTACTCCCTTGCCAATGAGCATCTACAACCCGCTTATTAAATAAATTTAGATCAGCACTGTAATCTTTAAATTGGTTAACATGGCCTTTATGTTTATTTTTTAGCTGTCGGTAAGAGCGACCTTGCCCTTGGTGATCGGCGATAAACACCGCAAAGTTATTGTTATAAAGCTCCCACAACAACTCTTTATATTTATCTAATCCTTCAAGACGTCCTGCGCTGATAACAATCGCAGTGTGTGCATTATCGGGCAAAGCATAGGCATAAAATAGTTGCCCGCTAGGAGTCTCTAAATAAGCTTTAATGAGTGTTTTTGTATAAAAGTTATTAATCGTTAATTGATTACTTTGCAGGTCGCGCTCACTACTATAAAACATGGTTTACTCTTTAATTATCGGCAGGGTGATATTAGCACACAAGCCACCTTGATCTTTATTCGATAATACTAAACTACCGCCGTGTGCGGTAATCGCATTTTTTGCAATTGCTAAGCCTAAACCAGTACCACCACTTACACGATCCCTGGCATCTGATTGCCTAAAAAACGGCTCACAAAGTTTATTAAGTTGCTCATCTGGCACACCAGAGCCATCGTCACATATTTCTATATAAATTGCATCACAGTGCTTTAGTGTAACGCTAATGGTGCTATTTGCGTATTTAATGGCGTTACGCAGCAAATTTTCAAGAGCGCTGGCAATAAGCGCTTCATCGCAGTCAATGCTCACTTGTGCATCGCCACTTACTTGTAATTTTTTATTATTTTGTTTGGCCTCAAATTGTGCATCATTTAGCACATGGTCAACAATAATTTGAAGTGACTGGGTTTGTAATGAAAGCGCTTGGCTTTTTGCTTCTAAGCGAGAGACTTGCAGCACATCAGCAATCATTTTATCTAACTGATTAGCTTCTTTTTCTATACGTAATAAATACGACTGACTAGCTTCGTTTGCTTGCATTTGAGCAAGGCCCGTTGCCATTTTTAAGCGCGTTAATGGCGAGCGCAACTCATGGGATATATCGGCAAGTAAGCGTTTTTGAGAGCTAATAAGTAGCTCCAATTGATTTGCCATGCTGTTGAAGTCACGACCAAGTATGCCAAGTTCGTCTTTTCTGTTTATTGAAATAGCAGCTCGCGCACTTAAATCGCCATTGGAGAGTTTAATCGCGGCTTTCTTTAAGCTGTTAATTGGCGCAATTAAATTGCGACTAAATAAGAAGCTTAAAATCAGAGAAGCAAAAATAGCAATAAACACTTTCATCCAAATAGGCATTAATTTTAAACGAATAAAAAACGGCTGTTGCTGATTAATATCTATTTCGTATAAATAAAAGTCACCTTCAGGCAGGGTTATTTTTATCGGTCCAAAAGCTTGGTATTTTTCGGTAAAAATAACTTGTGGAGCCATATTTTTAGTGAAATTAAGTAAGCTTAAATCTACATCACTCGGCACTTGTTTGCTCGTCAATGAATCCTCAAGTTGATCTGAGTTTAAATATAATAATTTGCGTTTGGATAGGCGAGGATGAGAGAGCGTTTCACTAAGCGAACGCCTGTGTTTAATAACCGAGCGCTCGAGGTTTTTGGCTGTGTAAAGCAGGTTTTTCTTCATAGGCCCATGCAAAGGCTCATTACTTACCGCATTGATTGCAGTAATGTTACTTAAAAAAATGAGTGCAGTAACCGTGCCTATTATTGTTAACCAAAACCATATAAATATTTTAAAAAATAAATAATGTCTAGGGTTTTTAACACAAGTCAATAAAGCAGACTTACTCGCCTTGAATGAATACATAGCCTGTGCCTCGCATTGTTTTAATTCGCTCTGTAGGGATGTACTCAGCTATTTTTTTACGTATATTACTAACGTGCATGTCTATAGAGCGATCGAATGACGCCAAGCGGCGACCCAACACTTCTTCGCTAATCAGCTCTTTACTCACCACGTCACCAGCATTTTTGCAGAGCAACGCTAATATTTCATATTCGGTGCCTGTAAGGCACAACACATGCTCGTTTATAGAGGCTTCTCTGGCAGCATAATTAACGATTACACCATTGATTAGTACTTTGTTACTGGCTGTCATATTTAAACTATTTATATGCTCAATACGGCGCGTAATTGCTTTAACACGGGCGAGTAATTCACGGTGGTTGAAAGGTTTTGGAATATAATCATCGGCGCCTAGCTCTAAGCCAAAAATGCGATCGAAGTCTTCGCCTTTTGCAGTGAGCATAATCACCGGCGTCAATTTGCTTTGTCTTAACTGTTTAAGTACTTCAAAGCCATCGAGAGTCGGTAGCATTACATCAAGCAATATGAGTGCGTAGTCGTTCGCCTGAGCTAGCTTTAAGCCTTGCTCGCCATCGTGTACGCTTTGTATTTCAAAGCCCTGCGCCTTTAAATACTCGCTTAACAGCTCACAAAGGCCCGTATCGTCATCAATCATTAATAGTTTCATTTGCAAACCCTTAGAGTTACTTATGGCGTAATTTTACGCGCAAAATTATCTGAAAGTGAATCTTTACACAACCTTTACACTGCTTTGCGTTACTTTGCATTGCAAGATGTATAGTTAACTCAGCTGATTAAGCAGTGACAACTAACCGAACTAAACCATAAGTTAAACCCATCGTTAAGGTATGATTATGACTAAATTAAATACACTTTCTAAATTAGTACTTGTTTGTGGTCTTGCAACTGCCACTCTAGGTGCAGGTAGCGTAATCGCTAAAAGTGACGGACACAAGCAAGGCCATTCTCAAGCGCATTTTTTACTTTCCGAACGTGGTGCTAATAAGCTTGATTTAACCGATGAACAACAAACCCAATTAAAAGCAATTTTTGAAGCTCAAAAAGCCCAAATGCAAACGCTAAGAGGCACTGATAAAGAAGCCCGAAAAGCGCAGCATGAGGCTAACAGAGCAAAAAAAGAAGCATTACTTGCTTCTGCTAGCTTTGACGAAAATGCAGCAAAAGAATTATTAGCGCAACGCCATCAAAAAGGCGAAGAGGTTGGACTCATTAAATTAAAAACTCAGCATCAGGTATGGCAAGTTTTAAATGCAGAGCAACGCGAGAAATTTGAAAAAATGCAAAAGCGTATGAGTAAAAAGCACCGTAAACAAAAAAGTTAATTTTACTTTTTTGTAAATACTAGGGCGTGTTGACCTTTGTAGATTGAAATTTGTTCAATCTAGGGGCGATTTAATCGCGGCGCGAGGTTTGTAACCTAGTGGGCTAAGTAAAAACCGAGCAACAAAGAGTTAATCGTCCCTAGAAAGAACCCAAAGGGCAGCGCATGTTTGGCATTTACACTACGTTATCGCCTATTTATGGGGAATAACCACACGACATAGGCTCTGTCTTGCCTAAATACCAAACATTCTGCTGCAAAATTAATCACGAAAGGTCAGCACGCCCCAAAAAACCAGCGTAATGCTGGTTTTTTTTTTAGGGCATTATGGAGATAAATTATTTAAAAAAATCATCTTCATTTTTAGCCATCATGGCTTCAATATCTTCAATCATGTCTTGGCTAAATTCATCTGCGGAGGTGATTGGCGCAGAAATTTTATTATTTTCAAACGACCACTCACCGAGATCAATAAGCTGGCAGCGCTTTGAGCAAAACGGGCGAAATGGACTTTGCTCTGACCATTCAACTTTAGTTTTACAGGTTGGGCAGTTTACAACAGTAGGCATAAATTACTCTCTACAAATTTTTGGTGCATATTACATTACTTAACCAGAGTTCAGGTTACTTAGATATGAGTCTCTAAGTATTCTAAATTATATCTTCAGAGCTTTATAATTATTACGGTGAGTCTTTAAAAATTAGTCACACGGTTAATTTCAGCAAGTGAGGTCATACCATCAGCGGCTTTACGAATACCAGATATACGCAAATTATTAAACCCAGCTTTAAGTGATACATCTGCTATTTCTAATGAGTTGCCGCCGCGCATAATAATTTGGGCAATTTCGGGAGTGATTTGCATAACTTCGTAAATACCCACACGACCTTTATAGCCATCAGTGCAGCTATCACACCCTTTTGGTGCATAAAGTGTCATTTCACTTATTTGTTGTGGGCTAAAGCCTTGGCGAGTGAGTTCTTCGCTTGGTAGTATTTCAGGCGTTTTACATTTAGGGCATAAACGACGTGCTAGGCGTTGGGCTATAATTAAGCTGATCGAGCTTGCTACGTTATAAGCTGGCACACCCATATTTAATAAACGGGTGATTGTTTCCGGTGCTGAATTAGTATGTAGGGTTGATAATACTAAGTGGCCGGTTTGTGCTGCTTTAATAGATATTTCGGCGGTTTCTAAATCACGTATTTCACCCACCATTACCACGTCTGGATCTTGACGTAAAAAGGCGCGTAATGCATTGGCAAAGGTCATATCCGCTTTAATATTAATTTGTACTTGGTTAATACCTTCAAGGTTAATTTCAACCGGATCTTCTGCGGTGCTAATGTTGCGCTCTGGTTTATTTAGTATGTTTAAACCAGTGTAAAGTGATACCGTTTTACCAGAACCGGTTGGCCCTGTTACTAAAATCATACCTTGAGGCTGAGCAAGTGCATCCATATATAATTTTTTTTGTTCTGGTTCGTAACCTAATACATCAATGCCTAGCATAGCGCTTGAAGAATCAAGGATACGCATTACTATTTTTTCGCCCCACAGCGTTGGCATCGAACTGACACGAAAGTCGATACTTTTCCGTTCAGTTATTTTTAGTTTTATACGGCCATCTTGTGGTTTACGTTTTTCAGCAATATCGAGGCGTGCCATTACTTTTATACGCGCAGAAAGTTTAGTTGCAAGAGTATTGGGCGGACTTGCTACTTCGTGCAAAATGCCATCAATACGAAAACGGATGCGGTATTTGTGTTCATAGGGTTCAAAGTGTAGATCAGACGCGCCTTTTTTAATTGCATCCATCAAAATTTTATTGATGTAAACAATGATCGGCGCATCTTCTTTTTCATCATCTTTTGGTGCGGAGTCTTTTACACCTTCGGTGTCTAAGTCTGCAAATTCTTTAAATTCATCATCACTTAAATTTAAACTTCCCGCTGCATCGAGTAATTGCTCAATTTTATTATTGAGCTGAATATAATCAACAACAACAATCTCACACGACAAACCAGTGCTAAATTCAAAATTTTCAAATGCGCCATAGTCGGTTGGATCAGAGGCTGCGATGTAAACTTTTCTATCTTTTTTTACCAGCGGTAAAATATGATGCTTGCGAATAAGTTTTTCTTTTACCAGCTCTGCAGGAATTTTAGCAGGATCAAAATCTTTTAGATCGAAGTAGGGTACGCGAAATAAATCGATGCATTGTGCAGCTAAATCTTTACTGTCGATTTTGCCACATTTAGAAATAAGCTCAGCTGTTGAGGTAAATTCTTGTTGTTTTTCTTTGACCATATCTGCATCGATACGACCAAGGGTAATAAACTTTCTCAATAACGGTGAGTTAATATTCATTGCGCACCTGTTTAAATCTTTCAATGTTAACAATTTATCAGAAAAAAGAAGGGGATTACATCACTCTTCACAATCTAGGCTAATTTTATAAGCTGAAACAGTAATATATGACCGTTTAAGTTGTGTTTTTTGACACTAATTTTAAGTAATGATCATGAAGTAACAAAAGATCTAACTTTACGAGTGCTAAATCGCGGTCGTTATTTAAAATGTCGTCCGCTTTTTGCTGTTTATTTTCACGAGACATTTGCGTGGCAATAATACTATTTACTTGATCAAGACTCACGCCGTCGCGTTTAACGGTTCGCTCTACTTGTATGTTTTTAGGTACATCTATGAGGAGAGTACGATTGCACTGTTTATCAAGGCCATTTTCAAATAACAATGGTGCAACTAAAACGACATAAGCACTACTGGCCGCATTTAAATCGGCGAGTATTTTATTACGGATCAGAGGGTGAAGTAAGTTATTTAGCCACTCTTTATCTGTATGGTTAGTAAAAATACGGGTGCGCAAGGCACTTCTGTTTAACGTACCATCGCTTAGTAATATCTCTTCACCAAAGTGAGCAATTATTGCATTTAAACCTGTGCTGTTGGGCTCTACCACTTGGCGAGCGACTATATCGGCATCAATAATTGTTATCCCAAGCTCCTCAAACATATTACTGATAGCTGTTTTACCGCAGCCAATACCACCGGTTAAACCTAATACCCAATTTGGGCTTTTGGTATTTTTTTCACCTGTTTGCTTATTCATTTTAGTAACCAACTAAATTTAAATACATAGTTTGCAGTTGGTTGCCCCAAAGCATAGTGATCCAACCTGCGATTGCCAAGTAAGGGCCAAAAGGAATAGGGGTGGCTTTGTCTTTTCCTTGAATACTTAATAATGTAATACCAATAATGGCACCGACTACGCTTGAGAGTAATATAATCGTGAGCAGTGATTGCCAACCAAGTAGGGCACCAAACACGGCAAGTAATTTAAAATCGCCGTAGCCCATACCTTCTTTGCCGGTAAGTAACTTAAATAACCAAAATACACTCCATAAGCTTAAATAACCGCAGGCCGCACCAATAATGGCATCGCTGGGTGATATGGTATAGCCCATTACAGATGCTATTAAGGCAAGCCACACAAGCGGTAATGTAAGCTGGTCGGGTAAGAGCATGTGATCAATATCAATGAATGTTAATGCAACTAATGCCCACGTAATTAAAATATAGAGTAATGCTTGTTCATTAGCACCCACAGTATATGCAACAATTAAGCTCAATAGCGCGGTAATGGCTTCAACAAGTGGGTAGCGTGCGGCTATCGTATTTTGACAACTTGCGCATTTTCCTTTTAATGCGAGCCAACTAATAATTGGGATGTTTTGCCAAGGTTTAATGGCGCTTTTACAATGCGGGCAGGTTGAGTTGGGTTTTACTAAATTAAATGGCGTGGTATTTAAAGGCACGCTATTTTTAAGGTCATCCTCTAATAAAATACGGCATTCACTTTGCCATTCTTTTTGCATCATTAACGGTAGCCGGTAAATGACCACATTTAAAAAGCTACCTACACATAAACTAACTAAGCCAATGGCGGTTAAGTAAAACCACAATTGGCTTTGCATTACTTCTATAATACTTTGCATATAAAAAAACCAAATAATTAAATAACAGAACCAAGTTGGAAAATAGGGAGGTACATAGCAACAATTAAACCACCGACCAGCACACCGAGTACAGCCATAATTAATGGTTCTAATAAGCTAGATAAGCCATCAACTGCATCATCTACTTCTTGCTCATAAATAGTGGCTACTTTGGCCAGCATATCATCAAGTGCGCCAGACTCTTCACCAATAGCAACCATTTGGATTACCATATCGGGGAATATTTTTGAATTGCGCATAGCCCAGTTCATCTGGTTACCAGAGGCAACCTCTGCTTTTATATCTAAAATAGCATAGCGATATACCGCATTACCTGAGGCACCCGCCGCAGAATCAAGAGCCTCAATTAACGGCACACCAGCTGCAAACGTGGTAGAAAGTGTACGCGCGTAACGCGCAACGGCTGCTTTATTTAAAATCATGCCTATTACTGGTAGCTTTAATATAACCCTATCGTTGGCATCACGCAGTTTTAAGCTTTTAAGTTTGGCTTCTTTAAAAATCCACCCAGCGGCAACCATTATTATTAGTATAATCCACCAGTATTCCTGCATAAATTCAGAAATAGCAATCACAAATAAAGTAAATGGAGGCAACTCAGCGCCAAAACCAGCAAAAATGTCCTGAAATTGCGGCACTACAAATATGAGCAAAATAGAAGTAACAATCCCTGCAATAGCTAATACAGACATAGGGTAAAACATGGCTTTTTTAATTTTTGATTTAAGCGCTTCAGATTTTTCTTTATAAATTGCAACACGATCAAATATTTTATCAAGGGCACCCGATTGCTCGCCCGACTCAACTAAATCACAGTATAAGTCATCAAAATAACGTGGGTATTTTCTAAGTGCAGTAGACAGAGGTTGGCCGGCTTTTACGTCACCTGCAATCGCTTCCATTAGCTTGCCAACGCTTTTATTAGTTGCGCCTGAACCAATCATTTCTATCGATTGTATAAGGGGGACGCCTGCCATGAGCATAGTAGCAATTTGTCGGGTCACTAATGCGATGTCTTTTGGCGTTATTTTTTGCGTGTGTACGCCGAATAAAGGTTTTGGTTTACGTTTAACTTTTGATGGGGTGACCCCTTGCTTGCGAAGCTGTGCTTTAACAAGTGCTATACTTGTACCTGTAAGCTCTCCTTCAAGGCGTTTACCTCGAGCGCTAACACCAACCCATTTAAAAGTATCGAGCCCCTTATTTTCTTGTTTTTTCGCCATAATCAGGCTTCCAAATGACAATTTAGGTTTGGGAAAAGTAATTGTATTAATAAAATGGTAAAAACGCTCAAAAATGAGCGTTTTTATGTTCTACCAAGCTATAACTTATGGCGTAGTTGTAGTAGCAGCTTGAGGGCAGCTTTTTGGTGCAAGAGATGCGTCACCAGTTATACCCGCAGTTGCACATTCCCACAGACCTGTAGCATCAGTTCGAGTCCAAGTAATAGTTGCGCCAATAACTTGTGAAGGTGCTTTAACAATAGTACAGACGATAGTTGTTCCAGTTGCTGTGATATTACAATTTTGAGTTGATGTGTCTTTAATGCTTTTAAGATCACTAATTCCTGTGATTGCTTCACCATTATTTCTTTTTATTTCAAATTCTGTTTTAGCACCTGTAATTTCAGCTAAACCAGCAGTTAATTTCGAAGTTGCTTGGTAGTCAGAGTATGCAGGCAGTGCAATAGCAGCCAAAATGCCGATGATTGCTACTACAATCATTAATTCTATTAGGGTGAAACCCTGTTGTTTTTGAGTCATTGTTTTCATGTTTCCTCTCCTAAAGGATAGATTTTTGTATGTTCAATCATGTAAGTGGCAAGCCGCTTAACTTAATTGATTTATTTACCGTTTTATTTAAAGTAAATTTTACTGCATTTTTAGCTTAGGTTTAAACACAAAAGCTAAATACGAATTCATTATATACAAGCTATTAAACGATTAACTAAACACTCATTCCTTTATATGCTAGTAATACCAAACTGCATAAATCTTTGATCAATTTAACGAATTAAATTGCACTATAACGTCGTTAAAAATCTTTTATTTAGAACAACTAGATACAAAATTTTTGCCTAGTTCTAGCGTAATTTTCTTAACGTTAAATAGACCCCATATATAAGCAGATTGGTATAACAACTAACAGCTCAGAGTATAGACATAAAATAAACAGTTTAGTGACTTTCGTTTTTACAACGTTAATAACAAGCTGTTTTACTTTGTGCACCTCTGTTACTTAGTATTGCTTTTAAAGTATAAGTAATACACAGGTGTAATTCTATCACTGTTTTTTACTATTTAGCATTGTTGTAAAGCTAAAAAAGGATACTTTATTTAACAAATTGTTACAAAGTAATCCTTTTGGGTTATTAAATGCTTTTTTTCATATTCTGTCAATGAATTAGCGAGGTTTAAGTTTTATTTTTGTATTATTTTCAGTCGAAACGCATAGACAAATCGATTGATTGTAAATTTTTTGTTAGTGCTCCGCTTGATATAAAATCAACACCCGCTTGTGAGTAGGTTTTAAGCGTTTGTAGAGTCATATTGCCTGAAACTTCAAGCTTTGCGCGTTTATTAGTTAAAACAACGGCTTGCTTAATTTGTTCAACACTAAAGTTATCCAGCATTATAATATCAGCGCCAGCATTAATGGCTTGATCTAGCTCATTAAGTGATTCAACTTCTACTTCAATTGGTTTATTTGGGTGATTTAATTTTGCTTGAGTAACGGCTTTGTCAATTGTGCCACAGGCTGCGATGTGGTTTTCTTTAATTAAGAATGCATCAAATAAGCCAATGCGATGATTTGCTCCGCCGCCACATTTTACTGCGTATTTTTGTAATGTACGCAGGCCCGGTATGGTTTTACGGGTATCGAGTAATTGTGTTGTGGTGCCACTTAACTCTTTTACGTAATGGGCCGTTGTTGTGGCTGTGCCAGATAATGTTTGTACAAAGTTAAGCGCGGTACGCTCGGCGGTTAATATTGAGCGGGCTGAACCGGAGGCCGTAAATAAAGTGCTATTAGCTTTCACGGTATCACCATCATTTATAAGCACAGTTACGTTAACTGTTGGATCTACTTGTTTAAATACTTCAAGGATAATGTCTTTACCGCAAAATATGCAGTCTTCACGTGTTATTACTTTAGCGCTTGCTTGCTCGTTTTGTGGGATCAGTTGCGCGGTAATATCACCCTCTTGCGCAGTTTGATAATTTAAATCTTCGTCGAGAGCCAAAGTGACTAGTTGAGTGATGAGAGTGTGCGAAATAGACATAGTAAAGCTCATAAGCGTTAATAAATTAAGCAAATTTTACTATGTTTGTCGATGAAAGAGAAGCGCTTAGCTTTTAATGCTCGACTACAAACAAGATCAGTTTAGAGATGGTTTTTCCTTATTTAACCTGAATTCTGGTTAAGAGATTTACTAACGTAGTTAGCGCTGAGAATAGCAGTTTGAGATAGATTTATTAGTTAGAGTTCAGGTTATTGAGCATTGATACCAAAAAACTTAGCATTGGACGTTACTCGCTATCATTTTTTTTATAAATCCTTTAGCATCAGTGCTATATATTTTTGGTATTAATACAATAAACGTGTCATGAAAATAGATTTAAATGGTGTGATGAGTAACACGCTCCAGCGTAGTTGTACGCATTTTGATGAGCGCCTAGATAATACCGATATTTCATTGTTGGTTATCCATAATATATCGCTACCCGCAGGGCAGTTTGGTACGCCTTTTGTGGATGATTTATTTATGGGATCACTTAACTGTAATGCTCATAACAGCTTTGCTGATTTAGAGGGAGTTAGGGTATCAGCACATTGTTTTATTAAGCGTACTGGCGAAATTTTACAATATGTACCTTTTTCTAAGCGAGCGTGGCATGCTGGTTTATCTGAATTTGCAGGGCAAACAGCGTGTAATAATTTTAGTATTGGCATTGAGCTAGAAGGCACGGATACCACGGCTTATACTTTAGCGCAGTACAAAGTGTTAACGAGTGTGGTGCAATCTATAATGCAACGTTATCCTAAAATAACACCTTCACGTATTGTGGGGCACTGCGATATAGCACCGGGCCGCAAAACCGACCCTGGCGATAGCTTTGATTGGCGATTGTTTTTTAATATGCTTGAGCAATCAAGCTAAGAGAGTAACTACAATGATTTTGGTTTCTATAATAATTGCATTAATACTTGAGCGTTTAGGGGCTCGCTCAAGTTATTGGCAGATAAGTTATTACGCGAATGGTTATTTAAAACGCTCGACTAAATTACTCGCAGCGAAAGGTTTATTTGCCTCAGGTATTGGATTTTTAATTTGGCTTGGGCTTCCTGTTATTGCGATGGCGTTTATTTATTGCTTATCTGACTTTGTGTTGTGGCACTTGGGTATTAATGTTGCCGTACTTTTAGTGTGTTTTGGTTGTGCAAAACAACGTGCGTTATATAAATCATACTTAAATGCTTTAACGCGAGATGATGGCACAGCAGCATCGTTATATGCGTTGCAAATTGGGCAAAAGCGTACTGAAGATCAAGATAACGGCGAAACCTTTGGACAAACATTAGCGTGGGTTAATTTTAGATTTTACTGCGCGGTTATTTTTTGGTTTGTTATTTTAGGTGCGCCAGGCGCTGTTTTGTATGCGTTAGTACGTACTTTTGCAGATCTTGTCAGAGAAGATCATAAGGTAATTTTTGCCAAACACTTTAAGTTAGTACATAAATTGTTATTTTGGCTTGATTGGTTACCAGCGCGTATAACGAGTTTTGGTTATTTGGTGATAGGAAACTTTAATAAGGGTACAAGTTGTTGGCTGCGTTATGCGCTTGATTTTTCCAGCCCTAATCGCAAGGTCGTCACTTGCACAGCATTAGCCGCTGAACAAGTAGAAAAACGCTATTACGGCTGTACCTACGAAGCCACTTGTATGATTAAGCTTGTTAAGCGCAATGTATTATTTTATTTAGTCCTTATAGCGTTGCTTACATTATTTGGTGGGCTGTCTTAAGTTAATACCTTCTTAATAAAGCACCTTATGCAATGTGAGGTGCTTTATCTTTTTATAATTTTCAAACACAATAAAATAGAGTGAAAACTCTAAATTCATCTGGTCAGACCAATTGCTTTTCATCTTGTTAACGTTCTCTTTTTGTATCAAATTGTGTATTGTTTGACCTTCGTTCAAAATGCGTTACGCTACTGCTATTACTCAAATGTTGTGTAAATTGACAGCTATTAGGCTTTTTGATACCTTATTGTCAAATTTTGGTATGACCAATTTACCTTCTGGGTAAGTCATACCTCTTAAAGCCTTATTTTATGGGCTCTTGGTATTAATACAACGCGGACGTTGATTCATGTCTTTAAAGATTAAAGCAGCAAAATTATCTGATGTTATTTTACAGCAACTAGAGAACATGATTCTTGAAGGCTCATTAGCACCAGGTGAAAAGTTGCCACCAGAGCGTGAACTAGCAAAGCAGTTTGAAGTGTCTCGCCCATCGCTGCGTGAGGCGATTCAAAAATTAGAAGCAAAAGGTTTAGTGACGCGTCGCCAAGGTGGTGGCACGTTTGTAAAAAATCAGCTAGAAGAAGGCCTTACTGATCCATTGTTTGATTTGATTAGTAAGCATCCTGAATCGCAGTTCGATTTACTTGAATTTCGTCATGCATTAGAAGGGATTGCAGCTTATTACGCAGCACTGCGCGGGACCAGCACCGATTTTAGCAAAGTAAAACAAAGCTTTGATGAAATTGCCCTAGTTAATGATGATTTACAGCAAAAAGCAAAAGCGATTAATGAATTTCACTTTAGCGTGGCAGAAGCTTCGCATAACGTGGTGTTATTGCATTTAGTTAGAGGTATGAAAGCGCTGCTTGAGCAAAACGTATTGCAAAATTTAACTGTTTTATTGAAAAAGTCAGATATTAGCAGTCAGTTAGCCCAGCACAGGCGTTTATTAATGGATGCCGTTATTGACGGTAATCCAGAACAAGCCCGTTTAGCAAGTAATGCGCACTTAGCATTTATTGAAGAAGCATTGCTTGAAGCAGGCAAAGAACATTCGCGAATTGAACGTAGTTTAAGACGCACCAAACAAAATTAAGTTAATACGCGACTACTTTGAACACACTAAATCAAGTAGTAGTGAGATTAAATTAACAATATTCGTATTTTACACATAAGGAAACCTCCATATGTCTGAAGTCAATAAAATTGACGTAGACGCGCTAGAAACACAAGAGTGGTTACAAGCTCTTGAATCAGTTGTGCGCGAAGAAGGTGTTGAACGAGCTCAGTTTTTACTTGAGCAAGTATTAGAGCAAGCCCGTTTAGACGGCGTTGATATGCCAACGGGTATTACCACGAACTACGTTAATACTATTCCTGTAGATCAAGAGCCTGCTTACCCAGGTGATGTAAATCTTGAACGTCGTATTCGTTCAATTATACGTTGGAACGCGATTATGATCGTTCTACGTGCATCTAAAAAAGATCTCGACTTAGGCGGCCATATGGCGTCTTACCAATCATCTGCTGCATTTTATGAAGTGTGTTTTAACCACTTCTTTAAAGCACCAAATGACGTAGACGGTGGTGACTTAGTTTATTATCAAGGTCATATTTCTCCAGGTATTTACGCGCGTGCATTTGTTGAAGGGCGTTTATCGGCGGCACAACTAGATAACTTCCGCCAAGAAGTAGATGGCGAAGGCTTATCATCGTACCCACACCCTAAGTTAATGCCTGAATTTTGGCAGTTTCCTACGGTATCAATGGGCTTAGGTCCTATTTCGTCTATTTACCAAGCACGCTTCTTAAAATACCTAGATGGTCGTGGCTTAAAAGACACTAAAAACCAACGTGTATACGCGTTTTTAGGTGATGGCGAAATGGATGAGCCAGAATCACGCGGTGCCATTTCTTTTGCTGCACGTGAAAAGCTAGATAACCTTTGTTACTTAATTAACTGTAACTTACAGCGTTTAGACGGCCCAGTTATGGGTAATGGTAAAATTATTCAAGAGCTAGAAGGCTTGTTTAAAGGCGCTGGCTGGAACGTAATTAAACTAGTGTGGGGCAGCGGTTGGGATATTCTTCTAGCTAAAGACACAACCGGTAAATTACTACAGTTAATGAACGAAACGGTGGATGGCGATTACCAAACTTATAAAGCTAAAAATGGCGCGTATGTACGTGAGCATTTCTTTGGTCGCTACCCAGAAACAGCTGCACTTGTGGCTGACATGACAGATGACGAAATTTTTGCGCTTAAGCGTGGTGGTCATGAACCGTCAAAATTATTTGCTGCATTTAAAAAAGCAGAAGACACGAAAGGTCGTCCCACTGTAATTCTTGCTAAAACTGTAAAAGGTTACGGCATGGGTGAAGCGGCTGAAGGTAAAAACATTGCGCACCAAGTGAAAAAAATGGACATGTCGCATGTTGCACATTTACGTTCACGCCTTGGTCTTGATGATTTAGTTTCTGAAGAGCAACTGGCAGAGCTGCCTTACTTAGAGCTTGAAGAAAGTTCGCCTGAGCATAAATACCTACATGCTCGTCGTGATGCACTTAAAGGTTATACGCCTAAACGTATTCCACGCTTTAGTGAAAAACTGACATTGCCAGAAGTAGACGCGTTTAAACCGCTACTTGAAGAGCAAAAACGTGATATCTCTACTACTATGGGCTTTGTTCGTGCACTTAATATCTTATTAAAAGATAAAGGCATTGGTAAAAACATCGTACCAATTATTGCCGATGAAGCGCGTACATTTGGTATGGAAGGTTTATTCCGTCAAATCGGTATTTACAACCCACATGGCCAAAACTACACGCCACAGGATCGCGATATTGTTTCTTACTATAAAGAAGCGACTTCTGGTCAAGTATTGCAAGAAGGTATTAATGAGTTAGGTGCAATGTCGTCATGGGTTGCTGCTGCAACGTCATACAGCACTAACGATTTACCAATGATCCCATTCTACATTTACTACTCTATGTTTGGTTTCCAACGTGTTGGCGACATGGCATGGATGGCGGGCGATCAACAAGCACGTGGTTTCTTATTAGGTGCTACTGCGGGTCGTACCACGTTAAATGGCGAAGGCTTGCAACACGAAGATGGTCACAGTCATATTCTTGCTAATACGGTTCCTAACTGTATTTCATACGATCCAACTTACGCGTTTGAAGTAGCGGTTATTGTACAAGACGGTATTCGTCGTATGTACGGTGATGACCAAGAAAATATTTACTACTACCTAACGCTTATGAACGAAAACTACCATCAGCCAGCTATGCCAGAAGGCGCTGAAGAAGGTATTCGTAAAGGTATTTACAAGCTTGAAAGTTACGCCGGTAAAAAAGCCAACGTACAGCTATTAAGCTCAGGTACTATTATGACTGAAGTACGTAAAGCCGCTACGATTCTAAGCGAAGAGTATGGCATTGCGTCTGACGTGTTCTCTGTAACGTCGTTCAACGAGTTAACACGTGATGGGCAAGATGTTGAACGTTTCAACATGCTTAATCCTGAAAGTGAGCAAAAAACAGCGTACATCACAAGCGTATTAAACGACTCTGTGACTGTTGCAGCAACGGATTATATGAAAAACTACGCAGAGCAAGCGCGTTCATTTATTCCAAGCAGCAACTACAAAGTGTTGGGTACTGATGGTTACGGCCGCTCTGATAGCCGTGAAAACCTACGTCGTCACTTTGAAGTTAACGCAAGCTACGTTGTTGTTGCTACGTTATCTGAACTTGCTAAACGCGGTGAAGTTGAGAAGTCAGTAGTTGTTGATGCGCTTAAAAAGTTCAACATCGACACTAACAAACTTAACCCACTGTACGCATAAGAGGTTTGCAATGAGTATTGAAATTAAAGTACCAGATATCGGTGGCGATGAAGTTGAAGTAACCGAAATTCTAGTAAGTATTGGCGATAAAGTAGATGTTGACCAATCATTACTAACTGTTGAAGGCGATAAAGCCTCAATGGAAGTGCCTGCTGCGCAAGCGGGGACTGTGAAAGAGATTAAAGTAAACGTTGGTGATACAGTAACAACTGGCTCTTTAGTCTTTTTGTTTGAAGGCGAGAGTGAAAGCACTGGTGAAGAAAAAGCATCAGCCGCTGCTCCAGCTAAATCTGAAGAGGCAGCACCTGCTGCTTCTATAGGTTCTTCAACTAAAGAAGTAACCGTACCAGATATTGGCGATGACGAAGTTGAAGTAACTGAAATCATGGTTGCTGTTGGCGACACCGTTGAAGAAGAGCAATCTATCTTAAACGTTGAAGGCGACAAAGCCGCAATGGAAGTGCCAGCGCCGTTTGCTGGAACAGTTAAAGAAATTAAAGTGGCCGCTGGCGACAAAGTAAAAACAGGCTCACTTGTGTTTGTTTTTGAAGTAGCAGGAAGTGAATCTGCGGCACCAGCTAAAGAGTCGGCTCCTGTAGAAGCGCCAGCAGCTAACTCAACAGAAAACGCAGCACCAAGTACTAAAGAAGTGAATGTACCTGATATTGGTGGCGATGAAGTTGAAGTAACTGAAATTATGGTTGCAGTTGGTGATACGGTTGAAGAAGATCAATCAATCTTGAACGTTGAAGGCGACAAAGCGGCAATGGAAGTACCAGCTCCATTTGCAGGTACAGTTAAAGAAATTAAAGTAGCCGCAGGCGATAAAGTATCGACTGGTTCATTGATTTTTGTATTTGAAGTTGCAGGCAGTGCGCCAGCAGCATCTGCACCCGCTGAAAAATCAGCACCTGCAGCTAAAACTGAGTCGGCACCGGCTCAAGCAGCACCTGCAAAAGCAGGTAATGAAAGCTTCACAGAAAACAGCGCGTATGCTCATGCATCGCCAGTTGTTCGCCGTTTAGCGCGTGAGTTTGGTATTAACCTAGCTAACGTTAAAGGCACTGGTCGTAAAAATCGAGTGGTTAAAGAAGACGTGCAAAACTATGTTAAAACATTAGTTAAGCAAGTTGAATCTGGTCAACTATCAGCAGGTAGTAATGCTGGTGGTAGTGAGCTTGGTTTAATTCCATGGCCTAAAGTCGATTTTGCTAAGTTTGGTGAAATTGAAGAGAAAAAACTATCTCGCATTCAAAAGCTATCAGGCAAAAACTTACACCGTAACTGGGTACAAATCCCACACGTTACACAGTTTGACGAAGCTGACATCACAAGTCTTGAAGTATTCCGCAAAGAGCAAAATGCACTTAGCGAGAAGAAAAAGCTGGGCGTTAAAATCACACCACTTGTGTTTGTGATGAAAGCAGCGGCTAAAGCACTTGCAGATTTCCCAACGTTTAACTCTTCACTGTCTAACGACGGCGAAAGCTTAATCCTTAAAAAGTACATTAACATTGGTGTTGCAGTTGATACGCCAAATGGTTTAGTTGTACCAGTGTTTAAAGATGTTGATAAAAAAGGCATTATTGAGCTATCGCGTGAATTAATGGAAGTATCTGTTAAAGCACGTGACGGTAAGCTTACATCGTCTGATATGCAAGGTGGCTGTTTTACTATTTCTAGCCTAGGCGGTATTGGCGGAACGGCATTTACGCCGATTGTTAATGCACCAGAAGTGGCTATTTTAGGTGTATCTAAATCTGAGATGAAACCTAAATGGAATGGTAAAGAGTTTGAACCTAAGCTAATGGTTCCGCTGTCTATGTCATACGATCATAGGGTTATTGACGGCGCATTAGCAGCACGCTTTACTGTAACGCTTGCAAGCTACATGAGTGATATTCGTCAGTTAGTGATGTAACCAATTTAATAAAATTGGTGTACGCAATTAAATAAAATCAAATCCCAGCCAGTTGTTTTTAGCTGGGATTTTTACTATATGCAATGATACAATCTTTGCACTATTTGTGAATTGCTCTGATTTTCTGCCTTGCAGAAACATGGCAGTTAAATTTTAGGGCAATGTCCCGTTCAAACGATTAAGGTAAAAGCATGAGCAACGAATTAAAAACTCAAGTTGTTGTACTAGGCGGTGGTCCTGGTGGTTATTCTGCGGCTTTCCGTGCTGCTGACTTGGGCTTGGAAGTTACATTAGTAGAATCTCGTGAAACATTAGGCGGCGTATGTCTTAATGTTGGTTGTATTCCTTCAAAAGCACTTTTACACGTAGCTAAAGTGATTGATGATGCGGCTGAAATGTCATCTCATGGTGTTACTTTTGGCGCACCAAAAATAGATTTAGACCAAGTTCGTACTTGGAAAGATTCTGTCGTTGGCCAGTTAACTGGTGGACTAGAGGGCATGGCTAAAATGCGTAAAGTGAAAGTCGTATCTGGTTACGGCAAATTCACTGGCAGCAATACTTTAGTTGTTGAAGGTACTGACGGTGCTACAACTATCACGTTTGATAACGCGATTATAGCGGCGGGCTCTAAACCGGTTAACTTACCTTTCATCCCACAAGATGACCGTGTAATTGATTCAACTGGTGCATTAGAACTTAAAGACGTACCAGAAAAACTACTTGTTTTAGGTGGTGGTATTATAGGTCTTGAAATGGGCACGGTTTATCGTGCACTAGGTTCTGCAATTGATGTTGTAGAATTTGCTGATCAATTAGTACCAGCGGCTGATAAAGACATTATCAAAATTTACCAAAAATACGTAAGCAAAAAATTCAACGTAATGCTTTCAACAAAAGTTGTTGGCGTTGAAGCTAAAAAAGACGGCTTATACGTAACATTTGAAGGTAAAAACGCACCAGCAGAACCGGTACGTTACGACAAAGTACTTGTTGCAGTTGGCCGTACTCCAAACGGTAACTTACTTGATGCTGAAAAAGCGGGCGTAAATGTTGATGAGCGTGGCTTTATTAATGTTGATAAGCAATTACGTACTAACGTAAGCCATATTTTTGCAATTGGTGACTTAGTTGGCCAACCTATGCTTGCGCATAAAGCGGTTCATGAAGGCCATGTTGCTGCAGAAGTTATTTCTGGTCAGAAGCATTTCTTCGACCCTAAATGTATTCCTTCAATTGCGTATACAGACCCAGAAATCGCTTGGGTAGGTGTTACTGAGAAAGAAGCAAAAGAGCAAGGCTTGAGCATTGAAACTGCGGTATTCCCATGGGCAGCTTCTGGTCGTGCTATTGCATCATCTCGTACTGAAGGTTCTACTAAACTTATTTTTGATAAAGAAAGTGGCCGTATAATCGGCGGTGCTATGATTGGTATTAACGCGGGCGAAATGCTTGGCGAAATCGGTCTAGGTATTGAAATGGGTGCAGATGGTGAAGACTTAGCGCTTACTATTCATGCTCACCCTACATTGAACGAATCAATCGGCCTTGCAGCTGAAATTTTTGAAGGTTCAATCACTGACTTACCAAACAAAAAAGCAGTTAAAAAGAAGAAGTAATTTAACTTTTTAGTATTTGCTTGAAAAACCCAACTTCGGTTGGGTTTTTTTATGTCTATTTTTAACCTAGATAAATATAAGATTAAATAACAAGAAGTCGTTACAATGCGCGCTTAATTAATTGAAGGTAAATACAGTGAAAAACTCAGTTTTAGCATTACGCGCTCAACAAATAAGTGAATCCCGTCGCGAGTTTAATGCTCGAGGCGGTAAATTAGATCGCTGTGAGCAATGCTTAATAGCGAAGCACTACTGTATTTGTAAAGGTGTTGAACATGCCGATTGTGAGGCTGCTGTGTGCTTATTAATGTATCACAATGAAAGCTTTAAACCTTCAAATACAGGGCGTTTAATTGCTGAGATAGTACCAAATAACCACGCTTTTAGATGGGATAGAACAGATCCTAATCCAGCGCTTTTGGCCTTAATAAACGATTCTCAGTATCATCCGATGGTGGTTTTTCCCGCTGAGGATGTAGAAGAAGGTAGAGCCATTACAGAGGTTAATATTGAATCAGGTAAAAAGCCGCTATTTATATTTTTAGATGGTACATGGCGTGAAGCTAAAAAAATGATTCGTAAAAGCCCGTACTTAGATAACCTACCTGTGCTTTCTGTTACTGCTGAGAAACTATCTGATTATCGTCTAAGAGTTGCGCCTCATGCGCATCAATTAGGCACTGCCGAAGTCGCTATTATGGTGCTAGCGCTTGCAGGCGAAATGGATGCATCAACAAAGTTAGAGCAGCATTTCATCAAATTTCGTGATGCGTATTTACTCGGTAAGCGTAACAAAGGCCGGCCGTTAGAAGGTTAATGTTAAACACAGCTGTAGCTTTAACCTCGAAAGATAAATAATCTGAATTATAGATATTAAATTTATTATAAATCGCTATTGTCGTGTAAATTCGCCTTATTTCCACAAAAGCCTCATAATCAGAAATTAACATGTGTACCCCTGCATATAACTGTACTGGCAATAAAAAGCTAATTGACTGTAGATGAACAGCACTCTACTTTGCTTGAAAACTAAACATATTGCCGGAAATTTAATTTCATAGGTTAATACTAACCTATGAAATATTTGAATAATTCGATTTTTACGTTCTGAAATACACTTTCCTTAATTCCTCTTCCACTTGAAATCAGTTCTTTTTCATTGTTATTTTTTGTTTTGTTAGTTCTTTTTTATGCCGCTTGTCCCAGAAAACTGTCCTTCCGTACCACTTTTAGATAAATCAAATCACGTCTACTAGATATATATTTTTAAATTCATTAATGTTTACGAATGGTAAACAGGTTGTTGCAAGTTAATTAATCCATATTTAATTACATCGTAGTTTATTGACGCTTAGAATTTAAAAAGTAGTCATTGCACGGATATATTTAACTTCGTAATAAGGAGGTAACTAAAGGGCTCGATTAGTATAAAAATGAAAAGATAACGATTAAATAATCATATAATTTAGGAAATAGAAAATGAAATTAATAAAATTAAAAAAAACCGCAATTGCTACCGTTATATCGTTACAGCTTTTTGGTTTTAGCCAAGTTGCAACAGCTGATAGCAAGGTCCCGGAAATTTCACCAATCATGTACGACACACTGGGTGGCGGCTTAGAAGGAGCTCCGCTATTTATTGATGTTGGTTCGGATAGTTTTTTACTTGAGAAAGATAAGTGGCAGAGTATTCAAATGTTTGCGGAGTCGGCTGTTGGTCTACCAAATAGTGAGGCTGCATTTAGAAGCGCAACTCGCTATCCTAATAGCACACCATTGAATAATCATTATATTGCTCTAATGGGGACGTTTGGGTCTATCTATTCACTAGGAGAAAGCTGGAACCGTAAAATTTATCCAGATGCCATTAATCTTGCTACAAAATTAGCAAATTATTCGGATATCCATTTGGCGCTAATTCAACCTTTTATCAATGGATTAACTAGCTTACAGAACGCATCTTTAAGTGGAGATTTAACAGCAGCTGAACAAAACCGCCAAACTACCATTGCATTCCTTAACACCTTTATTAATTTTGTTGATGGCAACCTTACTTCAACAGAATTACTAGTGGACCAAATAATTGCTTTTCAGTCTGGTTTAACAACACAATCTGGTCAGCTTAATCAATCCGAGATGACTCTTGGCGATATTCTAAATAAAGAAGAGCCCGCTAATATTCGTTCCCGTATTGTTAAGTTAAAAGAAAAAATAGCAAAATTAAATGAGGATATTAGTGATAAGGAACGCGACATAGCTTTAACGGCTATTGGCGGTCCATTAGCCTTACTTATAGGCGGCAGCATTCAAGGTGCTCAGCTAGAAAGTTTGAAAGACGATGTTAAAGATATTGAATCTCAAATCTCAACTCAAAATAAAGAGCTGGCACATGCTAGCAAATTAGCAACCTCATATGAAGTCGCAAAATATCAAGTAGAAGGTATGAATACAAAAATAAAAGATGCACTTAGAAACGTACGTTCAATACAAGTGCACTGGCAAGCATTGCACAGCGATATGAGCTCGCTAAGGGACGTACTTAAAGAGTTAGACGGCGAGAATGGATTGCGTAACGCCAATGTTGTGGTTGCCGGTATTGTTTCATCACCACTTGCTAGTAATGCTAGCAACTCTTGGATAAACATCTCCAATAAAGCGAAAGCGTTCTTACAAAACGCATACCTTCCAATCTCAAAACAATAAACTAACCACTATTCAAACAGTTGCATTTTCAATCAACATAAGGAGTAATCTAGACTGGGTCTAGGTTATTTCCTTATGTTGTTATTTTTCTGCAACAGGGAGTTATTATGAAATATTCTTTACTCAGCTTATTAATAGGCTGTACTTTTGCGAGCCAAGCGGCCACATGGTCAGATTTATATCAGCTTAAATCTAGCGATAATTTACCTACTGTCACGATGAAAAGCCAGCAACGGGTTGATGATCAAAATTATTTGGTGTCAGCCCTTCACTTAAACCTTAATGACGTGCTAAATAACGCAAAGGATCACAGTACTATAGTGATTGCTGCCGACACGGTTGAAATTAATCGAAACATGCTATTTGATGCGCCAAACAAACGGATATTTATTGTTGCACGAAAAATCATAGGAAATGGCACTCTCAGTATTAATTTAGACACTCAAAAGGCGCAAGCATCGACGCTAGTGTTGGTAGCGGATTCTGTAGAAGCTAAAATTAATATTGTAACAGCGCACTCACCAAGTGACGGAGAGCTTGAGCGCTTTAGTGTTGAACCAAAGTCATTTGGTACACTTTATCAAGTTTTTCAAGGGAATAAGTTTACTAGGCCGATTTCGTCTGATCTGATTTCTTTGATTTCAGTCCATAAAGAATACATTTTAGATGTATTTGAAAAATCTTTTGATATGGCTGTCTCTATTTATGATCAAAACCCTGCATTGAGCCTCGAAATGTTAACTTGGGCTGAGTCTATTTTAAACTCAGCACACAGTGTCAGAGAGTCAACATCTCAGTCAAAGAACTTTTACTTGCAGCTTGCTAATTTTAAACAATTTTTATCTTACGCAACCATCAATGAAAATTATGTGCCTAGCTTATCTCTTGATTTTTACAAACTAACGCTTAAAACCTACATAGAGGCGATGGAAGCATATCAAGGCAGCTACAATAACTTTAAACAGCAAGGCCGTAGTTTAGAAAGTAAACGCCAAGATCTTACCCTGATGCAGAATAATTTATCTGACGTTGCTGCCGCTGAACAGCGTATTATTTCTCGTTCTGTGGAGCAACTTAACAGCTTAGTAAAAACGCTAGGTGAGCAAAAGAATTCGTTTCAAGCGCAAGATAACAATGTATTTGATTCAGCTTTAGTTTTTGAAACGGGGATCTCGGATTACAAACAAGACAAAATAAGCGAAATAGGCCTCAAGGTTATAGGGACTGTGGTCAATGCGGGAAAAGCACTTGCTGGCGCTGCAGGCGGTGACGTTAGCGGTTTGACAGAGCTGATTGCTAGCCTTCCGGAAACTATCAAAGAAATTAATGAGTTGAAAACCAAGATCGATGATATCGCCTCGTTAATGCAGCGAGTACAAACGGTTGGTGGTCAGCTAGATTCTTTATCGAAAAAGACAGCAAATCCTTTTTCTAGCAGCGAGTTAGCCTTTGAGTTTAACCGTCTTAATGCGCTTATTCCTACAAAAGAAGAGTCTAACCGTATCTGGGATGAGTTTTTAATTACGGCAAAAGCACAGATGAAAAAGGCTATTGATGAAGATATTGATGGGTCAAGCGATTACCTAGTTGCAATTGAAAAGCTAATTAATCATGGTAAAGCAATTGTGGCTGTTGAAATAGACGTAGCGCAAGAGCAATCTCGCCAGATTGACTTACGTATTACTGCCGATGCAAAGCTTAAGCAGATCAGCCGAATTGATGAGTTTCTACAAAACAATCTAAATAGTTTAGATGAAGTACAGCAAATGGAAGAGCAGTTATTCCGCACGCTAAACAATCTAAAACGACCTATTTTTGTAGCGTTGACTAACTATCAAGCCGCTTTTAATTATTGGTCGTTAGGCGAAGCTATTGTGACGCCAAGTCTTAATCAAACTTATCAGGAGTACCGCCGCGACCTTGCATTACTTCGTGAGCAAGAAGCTGCTTCATTGGAGAGGTTTAATCCACGACCACAAGACTTTATGCTCACGATTGATAACTTAAATGCGCCACAGCAGCTTGTAGATTTTGCGAAAGATGGTGAGATGAGTTTTACTTTATCATTAGATAATGCCAATTTTTCACAGTTTGATCGTGTGCGCTTAGATGAAGTAAATGTTGTAATTGAAGGTAATGAGTTAAGTGAAAATCAACGATATGACATAGAAGTGAGATCGAGTGGTCACTACCTAGATAGATTTAAAGGGCAGCCTTACCAATTTAGTGCTGAGTCACTTTATCGCTTAGTTAGCTACGAGTTGTTAGATAGCCAATTATCGCGTATTGCACTAATTACCAGTGGTGCAATTGCTGGTGATTACGCTATTAATTACTTTGAACCAACCCCTTTTACAACTTGGTCTATTAAGCTCAAACAACCAGAGTTATATGATTTAAGTAAAGTAGAAAATATTAAGGTATCGTTTAAGGGAAATGCCATCCCTAAACAATAAATAGAAGGCGTGTTTCTTTTTTGAGATTAAATTTGCAGTTGTGTGTTTGGTTTTTAAGTTAGGTTGAATCTCTGAGGTGTGGTTATTGCCAATAAATAGATGATGCGAGGCATAAATCCCAAACATACGCTGCAGCTAATTAACCTGAACTCTGATTAAGAGATTCACTAACGTATTGAATCATGGTGATATTTAAATTTACTTTCTCTAACCAGAGATTTTCAGTGAAAACAAGGCGAATTTACGCGTCAATAGCTGGCCTATTGCAAGTAAATTCAACGCAGTTAGCGCTGAAAATAGCTGCTCGAGATAGATTTATTATCCAGAATTTAGGTTAATTAGTTTGTTGAAATTTATTTGGGCTTCTAATCGGTTTGAATTTTAAGCAAAGAAAAGCGCGCTCTATCTCTAGGCGCGCTTGCGGAATCTTCTAATTTTGCATCCTGCAATTGAACTTAATCAACTCCAATTTTTACTAATCCATGTCTATTACTATATTACTTTTTAGTTCTATGTAATGTAGATCAATCCCGATCTATATCCTTTATTCCTAAACATCCTGTAGGGGTAAATACTATTACCAAATCCTCAATTGCACTTCCTAGTGCATCCATGTTTTAAGCAATCCCTTGTGTACCTAAAAAGGCCTGTCCATTTATTCTTTGAACGTCCTGTTAAACAACTAATCTGTGTTGTTATCCTTTTCGCGTCTTCCTGACGCTGTCCATATTGCAACATTCCATTGTGATACTCGTCCTGAGCCTGTCCTAAAATCCGTATTATCCTGAGTAACCTAATCATTGGTTGGTCGAGTAAGCAATCCATTTCCATTTACTCGTAAGCATCACTGCTTGGTTGATGAGTAAATTATAGGTGAATAAGGTAGTTAAACTAGGATAAAGCGGCATCAAATTGCAGCTAGTGCAACTGTGATTTTTTATTTGTTATTAAAATACAATGGGTTATTTTTTTTATGCTGCTTTTTTGTGTTACATTTTACTCATTTGCTGTCATATCCGTGAGAGATCTCCCACATGGTATTTCCATTTCAGGCGTTTCTGTCTATTTACAGCCATTTAAAGTGTGCACTTTATAGCGGTTCAAGATAGAATTATTTGATAATAGTTATTGTTTAGGTGAAATAATGAAGAAAGCACTTACTATCGTTTTGGGACTTGTTGTATCAGTACCTGCATTTGCAAATGACGTTGTTAATATTTACTCTTTTCGTCAACCGTACCTTATTCAACCCATTTTAGATGATTTTACAAAACAAACCGGTATAAAAACTAATGTTGTGTTTGCAAAAAAGGGCTTAATTGAACGCGTTAAACGAGAGGGGAAGCACAGTAAAGCCGATCTAGTTTTAACCTCTAATTTTAGTGCGCTTATTCAATTAGAAGACTTAAATTTAACGCAAAGAATAAAAAGCGACAGTGTCAATAAAAATGTGCCTGCAGCTTTTCGCGACACAGATGGTCAGTGGGTTGCATTAACAAAGCGCGTGCGAAATGTTTATTCGTCAAAAGAGCGTGTAGGCGCGTTACCAAACCTAACTTATGAAGATTTAGCAGACCCTAAATATAAAGGGCAAATTTGTACTCGTTCGGGGAAACATCCGTATAACTTAGGGCTTGTTGCATCTATGATTGCTCATCATGGTGAGGCAGAGACTAAAGTGTGGCTGGAAGGCGTTAAAAATAACCTAGCGCGTAAACCGCAAGGCAATGACCGTGCTCAAGTAAAGGCGGTTAAAGAGGGGTTGTGTAACTTAGCGTTAGGCAATAGCTACTATCTTGGTAAAATGTTACAAGATAAAGAACAAAAAGCATGGGCTGAGGCGGTGAATATTAATTTTCCGAATCAAAATAACCGTGGTTCGCACATAAATGTATCGGGTGCTGTTATTACAAAGTTCGCTAAAAACCCTGAAAATGCCTTGAAACTTATAGAGTATATGACCGACAATAAAGCACAAAACGTGTATGCCTCGCTTAATATGGAGTATCCGGTTAAGGCAGGTGTTGAATTATCAAGTTTGGTTGCGTCTTGGGGTAGCTTTAAGGAAGACAGTTTACCACTTGATGAGATCAGTAAATATCGTCCGTTAGCACTTAAGCTGATTGATGAGGTGAAGTTCGATCTTTAATGAATTATAATTTTAAGCTGTCTAAATGGCAGCTCTTTGCGTGGTCGACAGGCTTAATATTGTCGGCCCCGCTGCTCTTCCTCTTATTTGAATCCGTACAGGGCGACTCAGAGGTATTTACTCATCTCTGGAATACCGTACTTTGGGATTACATAACTAACACTGTGTTGCTGATTTTCGGCGTTTGTGTGCTCAGTTGTGTGATCGCATTGCCGCTTGGATGGCTAACTGCTTACTGTCGCTTTCCCGGTAAAAAACAGTTTGAATGGGCACTTATGCTGCCCCTTGCCATGCCTACCTATATTATTGCTTACGTATATACAGATTTATTAGATTACGCAGGCCCTGTGCAAATAACGTTGCGCAAGTGGTTTGGCTGGCAATCACCTAATGATTACTGGTTTTTTGATATACGCACATTACCAGGTGCCATAGTGATGATTGCTTT
Organism: Pseudoalteromonas aliena SW19; assembly: GCF_014905615.1. Classification (NCBI taxonomy): domain Bacteria; kingdom Pseudomonadati; phylum Pseudomonadota; class Gammaproteobacteria; order Alteromonadales; family Pseudoalteromonadaceae; genus Pseudoalteromonas; species Pseudoalteromonas aliena. Next base: position 200,141 of record NZ_AQGU01000022.1, on the reverse strand, counting down.
GGTTCTTTATCCGTATTTATTTTTGATTTTTAAAACAGCGCTTCGCGAACAATCGTTTAAATTAGTCCAAGCTAGCCAGTTAATGGGACTATCTCCTTGGAAAAGTTTTTTTAAAGTAAGTTTAGTACTCTCCAGAGGTGCAATTGTTGCGGCCCTTGCGCTCATTAGCATGGAAACGATGGCTGATTTTGCAACGGTCAGTTACTTTGCTGTAAGCACCTTAACGACCGCTGTTTACGATACATGGTTTGGTTATTACTCACTGACAGCGGCTGCAAAAATATCGGGTGTTATGCTATTACTTTTATTTTTAGCATTAATGGCTGAGCGCTTTAGTCGCCGTGATCAGGCCGTGTTTGAGCGCCAGTCGAGCGTTAACAGTGAATCGCTTTATATTTTAAAGGGTAAGTCAGGGTGGTTAGCCACTGCATTTTGTAGTTTTATTTTACTGATCTCTTTTGTGATCCCCATAGCGGTACTTATTAATTATGCCGTTACTTATTTTGGTAAAGCATGGAGCAGCGAGTTTTTTAGTTACGCTTGGCAAAGTTTAAAAGTAGCAGGAGTGGTGAGTTTAGTAACCATTACTTTGAGCATATTAGTGGTTTTTTATCAGCGCGTGGCAAAACAAACATACCCGCTTATTCCTGGACGCTTAGCAAGCACAGGCTATGCATTGCCTGGCACCGTACTTGCCATTGCGGTTTTATTACCGCTTACATTGTTAGAAAATACCATAAATACAGTACTCGAACCGTATAATTTAGACATAGGTTTGCTGCTTAGCGGCAGTGTTTTTACCATTATTATTGCTTATATTGTTAGGTTTTACGCTATTGCACACGGAGCGATAGAGTCGAGTTTTTTACGCATTAGTCCATCACTTGATATGGCAAGTCAGTCAATGGGTAAAAGCCAAGGGCAAACATTAAGGTTAATACACTTGCCTCTATTACGACGAGGTTTGCTTACTGCGGCGTTACTGGTATTTATTGAATGTATGAAGGAGCTGCCAGCGGCATTACTACTTAGACCCTTTGGTTTTGAAAGTTTGGCGACTCACGTATTTCAGTATGTAAGTGATGAGCAACTAGAGCTGGCCTCCATATCTGCTTTATTTATTGTGATTGTGGGCTTTATTCCTTTGTATTTTATTAACCGTTCTATGGAGCAACGTAGTTAAATGAGTAGTTTAATTTTACAAGGCGTAAGTTATCACTATAACGACACCCAAGTGCTTCATGATCTAGATTTAACGGTTGGTAAAGATGAAATAGTGTGTTTACTTGGGGCCAGTGGTTGTGGAAAAACAACGACACTTAAAGCGATCGCAGGATTAATTGAAACGAGCCAAGGCCGTATTTTTATAGATGGTAAATTGGTGAGTGATGAAAGCTCATTTATTTCACCAGAGCATCGTAACATTGGCATGATGTTTCAAGATTATGCGTTATTTCCACATTTAACAGTCGCTAATAATATCGCATTTGGGCTAAGTTCAATGGATAAAGCCCAGAAGCAGCAACGTGTTGATGAAATGCTTAAACTTGTGCATTTAATTGGCTGTGCCGACAGGTTCCCGCATCAGTTATCGGGTGGTCAACAGCAACGTGTTGCTATAGCTAGAGCACTTGCTTATAGGCCGAGTTTATTACTCCTTGATGAGCCTTTTTCTAATATAGATACTCAAGTACGTTTTGAGTTAATCGCTGATATCCGGCGAATTATTAAAACATCTCAAGTGTCTGCTGTATTTGTGACACATTCAAAAGAGGAGGCATTTGCCTTTTCAGATACACTTGCCATTATGCATCGCGGAAAAATTGCTCAACAAGGCTCGCCAGAGCAGCTTTTTTCAATGCCAAGTTCAAAGGAGGTTGCGCAGTTTCTGGGTCAAGGCATATACTTAAGCGCAGAAGTATTAACGGCAACTGAATACAGTACTCCGTTTGGCTTAGTTAAATCGTATATTGCGCATGAACATACTGCAAAAGCAGGGGAAATATATGTTCGTCCTCACCAAATAGAGTTAGTGAGCGACAATATACATAATGAACAAAGCGAGCGAGCAACAATATTAAGCAGTCGCTTTATTGGCTCTGCGTATGTTTATACGGTTGTTATTGCTGAACAGGAAATTGAAGTTGCTGCACAATATGGCCAATCATTTGATAAAAATGAGCAGGTTATAATAAAAATAAAACCTCACACGGTGAATTTTTTCGAATCATAACTAATTTGTTATTCGCTGTGTTAATCCGTTTATAAGCTAAGGAATGACAATGGCGCAAGCGCAGTCGGGGATTTGTGCTGAGGCAAACTTACACGGTTTGCATTTATTTTTTAATGTGTTTGATGGCCAAGATGAGTCTCTGCGCGCAAAACTAAAGCAAGTTAGTGCAATAGAAGAAGAGTTTAGCGACCAATTTTCTGAATCAATGCTGTCATGCATGCTTGCTATCGGCGCACAGTACTGGCCGCATATCTTGCCTGAATATATCCCAAGTGAATTACAGAGCTTTCCTAATATAAATCACAGCGATCATCATATGAGCGTGCAGCCGTGTGATTTATTTGTACAAATACGCTCAGACCGAGAAGACGTTAATCATTTATTTGCACTGCAAATTTTAAAATTATTTGCCCCCGATGTTGAGCTGGTGGAGCAAATTCGTAATTTTCGGTTTTTGGATGGCCGAGATTTTAACGGCTTCATTTATGGAGGCGACACAGCCCTTGGAAGAAAGAAACGTGCTACGGCCCTTGTAAATAAACAGGGGAGCTTTGAAGATCAAGGCAGCTATATTCATGTGCAGCGTTATAAGCACGATTTAACAATGTGGCAGCACTTATCATTGAGTGAGCAAGAGCAAATAATGGGGCGTACGCGTCTTGATAATACGCTTATTACACCTACTGTAGAAACCTCTCATGCTGTGCGTAGCGAGCTAAAAGACGAAAGCGGGCAACCGCTATTATTAAATCAGAGCATGCCTTACGGTGATGTTTACGAGCAAGGGATGTTATCTATTTCCTGCGCCTCGACAGGAACAGCATTTGAAAAAGTACTGAAAAGCCGTTTAGGTGAGAAAGAGTGTTATGATCAGTGGCTTGATTTCACTCAAGCCGACATGGGATCTGCTTTTTTTGCACCCTCTATAGGATTTTTAAAGCAGCTTTAATTTTTTAGCTTGTTATACCAACCGGTATAAATATCTGAACAAGTTAACGAATTAAATCACTCTATAACGTTGTTAAAAATTTTTTATTTAGAACAACTAGATATAAAAATCCTTGCCTAGTTATAGCGCAATTTCCTTATCGTTAAATAGACCCCATATATAAGCCGGTTGGTATTAAACGTTATCGAATAATAGTCTTACGCGCTCTAGTGTGACGTCTATTTCAGATATTTTTGCAGGTGCAATGAATATTGTATCGTCGCCTGCAATGGTCCCTAGCACGCCATCTGCTTTACCTAACGAATCGAGTAAACGCGCAATAAGTTGAGCAGCCCCTGGGCTTGTGCGAATAATGATCATCATTTCGTTGTGCATAATGTCGATTACTAATTGGCGTAATGGGCTCTTTGCCGTAGGAACGCCCATTTCTGCAGGTAAACAGTAGACCATTTCTTGTTTAGCGTTACGTGTACGTACCGCACCAAACTTACTTAGCATCCGAGATACTTTGCTTTGGCTGATATTATCAAAACCTTGCTCTTTTAACGCGTCAACTATTTCGCCTTGAGAGCCAAAGTTCTCTTCTTTTAAAAGTGATTTAAATGCTTTTACCAGTGCTTCTTGTTTATCTTGCGGTTGCATAGTCTTTATTCATTTTTGTTATTTATGTCGTAAATTCTACACAATAATGAATAATTATGCAGTAGTTGTTTAGTTAACTTGCCAGTTTGATGCGATAAACCAATAAAGTTTACAACTATGGTCGAAAATATACCTGAAATACACAGGATAAATTTGTTTTTAGTCGCTAATTTCATTATCTTAAGAGCCACAAATATTTCCTACCTCAAATGACGGAGAATTCCAATGAAAGTTGCTGTATTAGGTGCTGCAGGCGGTATCGGCCAAGCGTTGTCTTTATTATTAAAAACAGGCTTACCAGCTGGCTCTGAATTATCACTTTATGATGTTGCACCAGTAGTACCAGGTGTTGCGGTTGACCTTTCTCACATCCCAACAGATGTTAAAGTAGCAGGTTTTGGCGCAGATGAACTAAACAAAGCGCTTGAAGGCTCTGACATCGTTCTTATTCCAGCGGGTATGCCACGTAAACCAGGCATGGACCGTGCTGATTTATTTAATGTGAATGCTGGTATCATCAAAACGTTAGCAGAAGGCATTGTTGCTAGCTGTCCTAAAGCGTTAGTTGGTATTATTACTAACCCAGTAAACGGCACCGTTCCAATTGTTGCTGAAGTATTCAAAAAAGCGGGTACTTACGACGCTAAACGCGTATTCGGTATTACTACGCTTGACGTTATTCGTTCAGAAGCATTTGTTGCTGAGCTAAAAGGCGTAGACGTAGCAACAGTGAAAGTACCAGTAATTGGTGGTCACTCTGGCACAACTATCCTGCCTCTACTTTCTCAAGTTGAAGGTGTTTCTTTCACTGATGAAGAGGTTGCTGCACTTACTCCACGTATCCAAAATGCAGGTACTGAAGTTGTAAATGCTAAAGCAGGCGGTGGTTCAGCTACGTTATCTATGGGCGCTGCTGCTGCTCGTTTTTGTATGTCTTTAGTTAAAGGCCTACAGGGTGAAGACGTTGTAGATTACGCGTACGTTGCTGTTGAAAATGGCGATGCAGAGTACTTTGCACACCCAGTACGTTTAGGTAAAAACGGCGTAGAAGAAATCCTTTCTTACGGCGAACTAAGCGCATTTGAAACAAAAGCAAAAAATGACATGCTTGAAACACTGAAAAAAGACATCAAAGAAGGTGTTGATTTCATGGCGTAATAGCCGGTTTGAGCAACAAAAAAGCCTGCATTTGCAGGCTTTTTTTTGCTCAGAATTAAGTTCACACTGTGTAACTAGTGGTCGCGATTAACCGCAATTCGAGCAAGGCTTATAAGAGCTTGCTTATAGTCAGACTCAGCTAAAAAGTCTAAACAGGCAATGGCTTTGTCTGCTTCAAGCTCTGCTTTTTGCATTGTAAATTCTAGCGCGTTGGTTTGTTTAAGTGTAGATAAAATTTCTTCTAAATGATCCATGCCATTACTGTGCTCTATTGCATCACGAATGAGTTGTGTTTGTTGCTCATTACCGTGCTGCATAGCATAAATAAGCGGAAGCGTTGGCTTACCTTCAGCTAAATCATCGCCAATGTTTTTACCTAATTGGTCGGCATCTGCGTTGTAATCGAGTACATCATCTACTAACTGAAACGCGGTGCCTAAATGCATGCCGTAAAGGTTCAGTGCATCAAGCGTAGCTTGATCTTGCTCTGTAATGATCGCAGCAAGGCCGGTGGCTGCTTCAAACAACTTAGCTGTTTTAGAGTAAATAACCTGCATATAGCTAGCTTCAGTTGTATCTGGGTCATTACAGTTCATTAATTGCAGTACTTCACCCTCAGCAATTATATTGGTTGCATCGGCAAGTATTTGCATAATTTGCATTTTGCCTAGGCCAACCATTAGCTGAAATGAGCGAGTGTAAATAAAATCACCTACAAGTACGCTAGCAGCATTGCCAAATTCAGCATTTGCAGTAGGCGTGCCACGACGCAAGTTTGATTCATCTACAACATCATCATGTAATAGCGTTGCTGTATGAATAAACTCAACAATTGTCGCAAGCGTTATATGATCTTTACCCTGATAACCGAGTGCTTTGGCTGCTAAAATAGCTAACATTGGACGAACACGCTTGCCGCCACTATTAACTATATACAAACCAAGCTGGTTAACTAACGCCACATCTGAACGCATTTGCGCATGTATAAGTTGATTGACGTCATTCATATCGCTTTTGATTAACGCCTGGATAGCTTGTATATCCATTGATCTCCGAGCCAATTTTTATGTGTGAACGGCGCAGATTGTACAACAAAAAATGCACTAGCTCGATATTTTGTGACGATTGATTGAAAAAACACTATTAAAGTACTGAATAGAGGCTTAATTTGGCAAAGTAACTGATTAATTGATAATCAAAATGCACTGTCAGTTAAGTTTAATTATTATCCTGTAACGCTCCTAGTTAGCTGCGATAGTTTATTTTAGCTAATGGTTAAAAAGCACTTGGCAAAAGGGCTAATTAATATAAAATGAAGGAAATAATGAATTGTCCTCAATGCAGCTACTTTTTATTCGTTTTAATTACAAAATAGGGTTGCTAGTTTTTTTGCATTAGCGTAAACTTCGCGCCCTATCGAAGAATATTTTAGTTGCGCCGATTTGAGGGCGCACAGACGGAGTTAATTATGTACGCGGTTTTCCAAAGTGGTGGTAAACAGCATCGTGTGACTGAAGGTCAAACGATTCGTCTTGAAAAATTAGACGTTGAAACTGGTGCGGCAGTTGAATTTGATTCAGTGCTTTTAGTTGCTGATGGTGAAAAGATTGAGATCGGTGTACCGTTCGTAAACGGTGGCAAGATAACAGCTGAGGTTGTTTCACATGGTCGCGGTGAAAAAATTAAGATTGTTAAATTTAGACGCCGTAAGAACTCTCGTAATCAAATGGGCCATCGTCAATGGTTCACTGAAGTTAAAATCACTGGCATTAGCGCTTAATTAGAGGTACTTAGAAATGGCACATAAAAAAGCAGCTGGTAGTACTCGTAACGGTCGCGATTCAGAAAGCAAACGCCTAGGTGTTAAGCGTTTTGGTGGCGAATCAGTTCTAGCGGGTAGCATCATTGTACGTCAGCGTGGAACTCGTTTTCACCCGGGCACTAACGTAGGTATCGGTAAAGACCACACTATCTTCGCAAAAGCAGATGGTAAAGTTCAATTTGAACAGAAAGGTCCTTTAAACCGTAAATACGTAACTATCGTAACTGAGTAATCAGTAAGGTAGTTAAAAAACCCCGCCTTTGCGGGGTTTTTTGTTTTCAGTTCTTTTATAATATATACCCAAGTGTTTTTTCGTTGTGTGCTCTAAAGGCTACTTCGGTATATAATAGTTAAATTAACAAGCCAATCCCTAAAGTGAGTAATCATGAAGTTTGTAGATGAAGTAGAAATTCGCGCAGAAGCTGGTGACGGTGGCAGCGGCATCGTGTCTTTCCGTCGTGAAAAATATGTTCCTGATGGTGGACCTGATGGCGGTGACGGTGGAGACGGTGGTAGTGTTTATCTACAAGCTGATGAAAACTTAAATACCCTTATCGATTATCAATTTGAGCGCTTTCACAGAGCTGAACGCGGTACAAATGGTCGTAGCCGTAATTGTACTGGCAGAAAAGCAGATGATCTGTTTGTTATGGTGCCGGTTGGTACGCGTATCATGGATGTTGAAACGCAAGAAGGGCTTGGCGATTTAACTCAACATGGTCAAAAAATTCTAGTTGCAAAAGGCGGTTTCCACGGCTTGGGGAATGCGCGTTTTAAATCAAGTACTAACCGAGCGCCTCGTCAAAAAACATTAGGTACACCAGGCGAAGTACGTAACCTGAAGCTAGAGCTACTGCTATTAGCTGATGTAGGCTTACTAGGCTTGCCAAATGCAGGTAAGTCGACATTCATACGTAGTGTATCTGCAGCTAGACCGAAAGTGGCTGACTATCCATTCACCACGCTTATACCTAACTTAGGTGTTGTACGCCCTGAGGCAAATAAATCATTCGTTATTGCCGATATACCAGGCTTAATCGAGGGGGCTTCTGATGGTGCTGGTCTAGGAATACAATTCTTAAAGCATTTAGAGCGTTGTCGTGTGCTATTACATATCATTGATTTACTGCCAGCAGATGGTTCAAATCCTATTGATAATGCTTTTGCAATAATTAATGAACTGCATCAGTACAGTCCAAAATTAGCTGAAAAGCCACGTTGGTTGGTATTCAACAAAATAGATTTGTTACCTGAGGATGAAGCAAAAGCTTTATGCGAAAAAATAGCTGAAGAGCTTGGAGAGACTGAAAATATTTATAACATTTCAGCGATTAATAAACTCAATACTCAGCCTTTAATTCACAACATCATGACGTTATTAGATAGCATGCCGAAAGAAAAGTTTGCTGAAATAAAAGATGAAGAAATTGAGTTTAAGTGGGACACTTATCATAAAAAAGCCACTAAAGGCGACGATGATGATTGGGATGACTGGAATGAAGATGATTACGACGTGGAAGTTGTCTACGAGCGTTAATTACAGTTAATTATATAAAAGGAGCAATCGCTCCTTTTTCTTTGTTTAATTATAAAGTTTTAGGTATTTAGAATGGTAATTTCAATGATTGCTGCAATGGCAAATAATCGTGTAATTGGTTTAGAGAATAAAATGCCTTGGCATTTACCCGCCGACTTACAGCACTTTAAAAGAATAACAACGGGTAAGCCGATAATAATGGGTCGTAAGACGTTTGAGTCAATAGGGCGTCCTTTACCGGGTCGTCGTAATATTATTATCACTCGAAATAGCAGATACTGTGCGGCAGGCATTGAGATTGTTACAACACCAGAGGCTGCTTTAGAGCTAGTTGCTGATGTGGAAGAAGTGATGATTATTGGTGGTGGGAATATTTACCAGCAATTTTTAGAGCATGCTGATCGCCTATATTTAACGTTTATAGATTTAGATATTAAGGGTGATACACAGTTTCCTGATTACCAAAAAGTTGCTAATTGGGAAATAAAAGAAGAAGAAAGTAAACAAGCTGATGAAAAAAACAAATCTAGTTATAAATTCGTAACTTTATACAAAATTAAATAACATTATTGCGGTATCTTTAGTTAGTTGATACAATATTGACCAATCAACATAGGAATAAAGTACCATAAAGGTGTATCATGTCTAAATTATCAAAGTTAGTTGTTATTGCTGCAGTTGCAGTTGCAGTTGGTTCATTTTCTTATACAGCGCCTGTAAATGCTGACGATCAATTAGCGGTATCCATTTGTGAGTATATTGCTGCTGATGATAAAAATCGTCTACGTAGCAAACTTAAGAGTTCTCGTGTAAAAATTCGCAATATTTATGATGCAGTCCAATGTAATGGTAATAACTTGTTACGCCATGCTGTCGCAAGCAATGCGGTTGACACAGGTGAGTACATAGTTAAAAATCTATCGAAGAGCTCGCTTGCAGATGGCGCAGACATCGCTTGGGCTGAAAGCAGCGGTAATGGCGGTTCACCTCTTATTGCTGTTATTAAAGAGCGTGCGGGCCTTTAATTAAGAAAAGAAAAACTCCATATATCCATTAGTTAATGAGTTATGGTTCTATATAAAAAACGCTCCTTTATTTGGAGCGTTCTTGTTTTAAGATAGTATTTTTTCACCTCGCTAAAATTGCACCTGCAATGAACATAATAATCACCATCAGGCAGTTCGTAAACTTCGCTATTTTACTTGACCGCCCCCCTAGTTTTTATAACAACCACTAGTCACCTTCTGAATTTAACAAATCACATTACTTTTAATCGTCGTTGTAGCCCTGACCTTTCGTGATTAATTTTTCAGTAGTGTGTTTGGCATTTAGGAAAGGCAGAGCCTATGTGGTGTGGTTATTCCCCATAAATAGGCGATAACGTAGCATAAACACCAAGCATGCGCTGTCCTTTGGATTTCTTCTAGGGACAGTTAACTGTTTGTTGCTCGGTTTTTACTTAACCTGAACTCTGGTTAAGATATTTACTAGGACGTGTTGATGACATAAAGGGTAGGGGAGTCTATTAAAATATAGTGTTCTAAATAAAAAGCCGTATTTAAGTGATTAAATACGGCTTTTTTATTAAGTTATAAGTTCGAATTTACACTTTGAAAGCATCTACAGATAAGCGTAATTCTTCAGCCAGTTTCGCAACTTCAGAGCTCGAAATGTTAGTTTGACTTGCACCTTCAGCTGTTTGTTCTGCAATCGCTACAATTGACTCAAGGCGTTCACTAATTTCTTGGGCTACTTGCTGCTGCTCAAGCGCGGCAGTGGATATTTCTTCACTAACATCGTGTGCTTGTGATACAGCAAACGTGATTGAGTCAAGAGCAGTGCTTGCAAGATCAGATTGTTCAACACACGATACGGCACGCTGCTTACCTTTGCCCATTGCCGTTACGGCCGCTTCTGCGCCAGTCTGCAGTGATTCAATCATTGATTGTATCTCTTGGGTAGATTCTTGCGTTTTACTTGCTAAAGAGCGCACTTCATCAGCTACAACGGCAAAGCCCCTGCCATACTCACCAGCACGAGCAGCTTCAATCGCAGCATTTAATGCAAGCAAGTTGGTTTGATCTGCAATACCACGTATTACGTCTAGTATACTGCCAATTGATGCACTGTCTTGATGTAGTTTATTAATAACCATAGAGGCGTCATCAACTTCACGAGCTAATTGCTCAATAGTTGCTTTATTATTATTAGAAATCCCTTTAACGCGCTCAGCTTCTTTATCGGCATTCTTAATTTCACTTAAGGCTTGCTGCGCACTATTGCTAACTGTTTGCGATGTACTACTCATTTCTGTTGTTGCTGTTGCAGCTTGCTCAACCTGGGCTTGTTGGTTACGAATTGCTTGGCTTGACTCCGCTGTTATTGCAGATGTTTGCTCAGATGCAGCAGCAAGCTGAGTAGAGCGAGAAATAATACCTTTAATTAAGCTGCGTAAGCTATCTATTAGTGTATTACAGCTTTTCGATAATTCGCCAAATTCATCTTTAGCACTGTCATCTAATCGCTGTGTCATGTCGCCACTGGCAACTATATCTAAAATTCGATTAACTTCTGCAAGCGGTTTAGTAATTCGGCTTACGGTAATAACTGCAATGAAAACGGCAAGAATAGTGGCAATGATCATACCAACCCACGTCCATAAATTGGCTGAATCTACATCATTACGAACCCCTTCTTGAAGTTTAAATGCTTCGTCACTAGCTCGGTTAACTAATTCATCAATTTGATTTAGCGCCATTTTTGTTGCTTGTTCAGATTGCGCAAGTTCTTTTTCTGTAAGTGTAATAGCATCAATTAACCGCTTTTTATTTGCAGCCAAACTATTACTGCCTTTGATGTTGTTTTCTAGAGTATCAACAAACCCTTTAAGGCTATCAAATAAATCACTATGGCTTTGCTCTATAGCTGGTTTGATTAAAGCGACGGTGCGTATCACTTCATCTAAGTAATAGGTTTGCTCATTTTTAACAATATCGAGAGTGTTAAGTGTTTTAACGGTCAGCATATCTGTACTGTTACTTACAACCGACATAAAGTTATTTTCTAAATTATTAGCGGCTTGAAATGCGCGAGGGTGATTTTCTTCTAATCCATCAATATCAATGATATCAAGAACCAAAGAGTTTGCGTCTTCAGCATTAAGCTCTATTTTTTCAAGCTGCGCTTTTAATGTTTTGTTTAGCGCGAGCTGCTTTCCTTTGTCTGCGATTAAGTTCTCAACAGTGCCTAAAAAGCTTAAATATGTTTTTTCTACATTTTGGCTGTTTTGACTTAGCACGGGATCTTCTTTAACAACAGCCTGTAGTTCGCTATGAAGCGTATCGAATAGCTTTTTTTGTTCTAGTACACGTTTTTTTATTGGCTCCAGCTCACTTGTTGACGAGGTATAAAAGCTAGCTTGGGCAGCTTTACTCATTAAAATAAATTCGGCTTGTAGCTCAGAACTCTTGTTCAATGCAGGAAGCGATAAGAGGTTCACTTTTTGAGTAGAACGGTCAATATTGGCTATTTTTATTAGAGAATTGCCACCAATTATTAAAAGTAAAAGTGTGATGAATATAAAACCACCCCAGATACGTTGCCTTACAGTTAGATTCATATGGATTTCCACTCAAAAGTACTTCATTTAAAACTTATCGGCATTTATGCTGATAAGTTAAGTAATTAACAACAATATATTTAATTATATTTTAACTCTTAGTCTACAAACCTAACAGATGTACAGTTTTTTTTCAGTTTATTTAGACAAAAGATGAGATTTTTCGGTAATTCTTTTTTTATTCGCGAGTTCGATTAAGGTCATGCTGTTACCCCATACACAGCCTGTATCCAAAGCATGTACGTGTTTGTAACCAGTTTCACCTTTAAGAGCAGCCCAATGACCAAAAACAATGTCTTGTTTTACATTGTAAATATTTGGATGACAAAACCAAGGGATTAAAGTGTTACTTTGAGTTATTGCGCCTTTTGCATTAAGTTCTAATTTATTATCTTGTGTTAAAAAGCGCATCCGAGTGAAATAGTTAACTATGTATCGAAACTTTTCAAACTCATCGAGAGCGCTTGACCAAGCTATAGGATGAGGTTGATACATCAGTTTGAAAAACATTTTAGCGTTATTTGATTGATAACAGGTCTGTGCAAATTGCGCATGCTTTAAAGCTTGCTTAACTGACCAATCAGGATTGAGTCCAGCATGAGATATAAAGCTATTGTGTTTTTCTAAATATAATGCAAGTGGTTGAGTTTGCAAATAACTAATATAGCGCTGTAGTTTATTGCTATCAAATATTGGAGCGAGTTTATCTTTTGGGTTGGCGGGTTTATTAAGATAATGGCAGGCAATCATGTGCAGATCATGATTGCCAAGAGTGATGGTTACGCTATTTTGGTGTTTATAAATATAATCTAAGCAAGCTAGGGAGTCCGGCCCTCGTGCTATTATATCGCCCACCAAATAAAGATGATCTTTACTGGGATTAAAGTCAACTCGTTGCAGTAAGGCGTTAAACTCACTAAAGCAGCCTTGTAAATCGCCTATCGCATAATCAGCCATCAGATATAGCCATTACTTAATGTAAAATATTAGGACATGCCAAACGAAACACGTTAATAGGGGCTTGGAACTCAGAACCAAATTCGTTACGCAGAGTATAATGCCCTTGCATTGTACCTACTGGCGTATCGAGTATAGCACCGCTCGTGTATTTGTAACTTTCCCCAGGCCCGATTGTGGGCATTTCACCCACAACTCCTTCACCCTCAACTTCAATTTCTTTACCATTTGCATCTGTTATCAACCAGTATCGACTGAGTAATTTAGCACTACAAAGGCTGTGATTTCTAATTGTTACCGAATAAGCAAATACGTATTTTTCAATTTCAGGTTGTGATTGGCCTTCTACGTAAAATGTTTCTACCGATACTTTTACAGGTGATCCAATATTACTGCTTGTTGTCATAAATCCAGTTAGCTATATCAATAAATTGTTGTAAAGATAAGCGTTCAGCACGTAATGTTACATCTATTCCAATGCTGGTAAGCTCTTCAGCGGTTAGCAGGTTACCTAAACTGTTTCGTAATGTTTTACGACGTTGGTTAAAGGCTTCTAGACAAACCGTATTTAAAATCTTAACGCTTTTTGCAGTGCGTTGTTCTGGTTTCTTAGGGATTAGGCGAATTACAGCCGAATCTACCTTAGGTGCAGGTTTGAAACACTCAGGTGGAACTTCTATTACTGGCATTGCGTTACAGTAATATTGAGTCATTACGCTTAGACGACCAAACGTTTTGCTGCCAGGACCTGCCACCATACGTTTTACTACTTCTTTTTGTAGCATAAAATGCATGTGTTCAATATTGTCAGCAAACTCAAAAAGGTGGAACAATAATGGTGTTGAAATATTATAAGGTAAGTTACCAAACACTTTTAATTTTTTGTCATCTCTAACTAAGCTTGCAAAGTCAAACGTCATTGCATCGCCTTGGTTTACTGTTAGCTTAGGACCTAAAAAAGGATGCTCAATTAAACGTTGTGCTAAATCTTTATCTAATTCAACAACCGTTAGATGGCCACTTAGCTCAGCAACAGGTTCTGTAATTGCGCCAAGGCCTGGGCCAATCTCTACTAAGTTGTCTTCTGGTTTAGGATCGATAGCAGAGACTATTTTATCGATAATCATTTCGTCGAATAAAAAGTTTTGCCCAAAACGTTTACGGGCGCGGTGTCCTAAATGTACTTTATCGGTCATTGATTTGTGCTTTTTCTTGGGCGAGCTTAATTGCTTCGCGGATCGCTAATTCAAAACTGCCAACATCAGCTGTACCTGCACCGGCTAAATCTAGCGCAGTACCATGATCAACTGAGGTGCGAATAAATGGTAAGCCGAGCGTTATATTCACCGATTTACCAAATCCTTTGTATTTTAGCACAGGTAAACCCTGATCGTGATACATAGCAAGTACAGCATCTGCTTGCGATAAATATTTATCTTGAAACAGAGTGTCGGCAGGTAAAGGGCCAATTAGGTTCATTCCTTGGCTTCTCAGTATTTCGAGTGTTGGAGTAATCGTTTCTATTTCTTCACGTCCAAGGTGGCCATCCTCTCCTGCATGCGGGTTTAATCCACACACTAATATTCGAGGTTTGTCGATACCAAACTTAGTTTGTAAGTCGTGATTTAAAATCCCAGCAACTTTGATTAACCTATCTTCGGTAATGGCACGTGATACGTAAGCAAGTGGTATATGGGTTGTTACGAGTGCAACCCTTAGCCCTTCAGTTGCTAACATCATCACCACATCAGCGGTATTTGATTGCTGTGCAAAGTACTCTGTATGACCGCTAAACGAGATGCCAGCTTTGTTAATAATGCCTTTATGCACGGGCCCAGTAACAATCGCATCATATGTGCCATTCATATTTTTTTCACTTGCTATGCGCAAAGTATCTAACACATATTGACCATTGGCATCGTTCAGCACACCAAGCTCTACCTTAGCAGCTAAATCAACTTGATCTATGTATACACTACCTGCTGGAGCGGGTAATGCTGGCTTATTCTCATCAAATTTAATTAAATTAATAGATAAACCAAGGTGTTTTGCGCGCTCTTTGAGTAGTGAGCTATCGGCAATAACAACAAGCTGTGCATCCCACGCTTGCTGAGCAAGCGTGAGTAGCAAGTCTGGGCCGATGCCCGCAGGCTCACCTGGAGTAATGGCAATTCGTAAAGTCATATTTACTCGTCTGTAGGAAGAATGTTTACGTAAGCTTGCTCGCGCATTTCTTGCTGCCAATTAAAGCTTTCTTCCTTAAATTTACGGTTAAATAGCATGCTGTGTGCACGATTACGTTTGGCTAAGTCTGTTTTATCAGCCACACGCTTACCTAATAGTTGAACTATATGCCAACCGTATTGTGTTCTAAACGGTTCGCTAATTTCATCTTGATTAAGTGAAAGTAGGGCATCTTTAAATGCTGGAACGTATGTTGTTGGGTCGGTCCAGTCGTATTCACCGCCTTTAAGTGCTGAACCAGGATCTTCAGAATGTTCTTTAGCTAACTCGGCAAAATCTGCAGTGCCTGCGCGCAACTCTTTGGCAAAACCAATAAGCATATTACGTGCTTTTTCTTCACTTAAAATAATTGATGGTTTAATCAGTATATGTCGAGATTTAACTTCAGTTGTTTCAACAGCTTGACGTCCACGGATTTCTTGAACTTTAATAATATGAAAGCCAGCACCAGAACGAAGTGGACCGATAATAGCATCGCTTTTTTTGCCTTTTACCGCTTCCGCAAATAATGACGGCATCTCATTGATGCCCATCCAACCAAGTTGTCCGCCTTCAAGTGCTTTTGAACCACTAGATGAAGAAATTGCAATACGTTTAAATTCTTGGCCGTCTTGCAAAAACTCAATGACTTTATCTGCACGAACCTTAGCATCAGCGATTTCATCAGCGCTTGCATTGTTAGGGATATCAATAAGGATATGACCAATGTCATACTCTTCAGTATTTTGACCTTGGCTCTCCATGATTTTTAAGAGATTATCAACTTCTTGCTCGCTAATGTAAATGCGACGATCTACGTTTGCACGTGTTACTTGTTGCGTCGTAATTTCTTTGCGGATTTCTTCACGGTATGCTTGAAAGCTCTCGCCTGAGCTTTCAATGGTACCACGTAAATCAGCAATGTTACCGCCTTGATCTTTCGCAATGCTTGCTAATGTTTGATCAAGTTGGCTATCAGATATTTCTAGGCCCATACGGCTAGCCATTTGCAACATTAGTGTTTGGTTTATTAAACGTTCAATTGCTTGCACACGAAGTGTTTTGTCTTTAGGCAGTTGTTGACCTTGCTCTTTGGCTTGCTTTTTAACACGGTTTATAATGGTGTCAACTTCGCTTTTTAAAATCACGCCTTCGTTTACAACGCCTACAACCTTATCAATCTCTACCGGAACTGCTACTGCACTTTGGCAAAGGCTGACACTTAAAACTGCTGATGTTAATAATTTTTTTAAATTCATATTCTTTTTACTACTCTTGCTAATAGTACTATTGTGATATTAGTTATTAAGAAAATACGGTCTACGATAACCAAAAATACCTTGCTGTAATAATTTTTGTGCATCGTAACTGTTTTTACTACCAAGCCCTTTTAATACAAAATTCAAACGAATGCTTGAATCAAAAGTTGCCTGCTCTTGTCCTATTGACTGGTTCAAATCTGTTTCAATTTGACGATGGCCAGTAATTTGGAATGCCCAACAGCATGATTCATACTGCAGGCCACTCAATACTTCAACACTTCTATTATTATCAAGGTCACGATGATAGCTTGCAATAAACTTCCATTCGTCACTAATTGGAATGCTTGTAAAAACGCCTGCTTGTTCAATTGTATTTCCTGAGACATCATTTGCATAGCGATGGTTCAATTGTACTAGTTGATTATTGTCACCTTTATAATCTAAGGTCGCATTTGATTGGATCATCTGTTTACTATCGGTATCATATTGAATACCGCCAGAGAAGTACCAACGTTGATGCCAATGTAACATGGTTTGTGCCGCAAATAATGCATTGTAATTAGTACCAGAAGCTAGCCCTTGCTCTGTAGGCTTAGCTGAATCACTTAAATAGAATATTTGTCCGGCACTAAAGTTAAATACCTCTTCTTGTTTTTTATCGAACAAGCGTGTTGTTGCACCAAGAGTGAATTGGTTGGCAGCAGCAATACGGTCAACCCCCGAAAAGC
Source organism: Pseudoalteromonas aliena SW19 (assembly GCF_014905615.1). NCBI lineage: Bacteria > Pseudomonadati > Pseudomonadota > Gammaproteobacteria > Alteromonadales > Pseudoalteromonadaceae > Pseudoalteromonas > Pseudoalteromonas aliena. Next base: position 183,011 of record NZ_AQGU01000022.1, on the reverse strand, counting down.
GAACGTCTCTAAATAAACCGTAATAATCGTCTTGTAGTTTAGTGGTATCAAATAAGCCAATATCAGATTGATCTTTATTGGTTGTATACAAATATTGAATTTGTGGCTCCAGGGTTTGAATACCATCTTCAATAAAATAGGATGTATCACGCTCAAAATTGAGTTGAGAATATAAGCGAACTTTTGGAATCGTTCGAGATATGCTTTCGCGGTATTGTGTTCCTTCTAAATCACCATGTTGTTTATAGTTTGTTTGCAATAAACTTATTTCAGACAAAAAAGACCATGCATGCTCTTTATAATCAAAGCGTGCTTTAGGTTCAATATGAACACGTGTTGCTTGATCAATAACCGCTGAATCATTCGTAAAATGGCTTATTTCACCAGCGATGCTTAAATCAAAATTATCAAGGCGCCACGGTGCTGTTTGCGTAAAGTTAATTTGTGGTATTGCGGTATATGACTTTAAATGATTACCTAGTACTTCAAAGTTTTGTATTTTAATATCTGTACGCCACGTCTCGCCGAGATGAGTTAATGAACCTGTGCGATATAATTGGGTGTCAGTTTTACTGGCGTAGTTAGATTTTAAATCAGTAATATAGTTATCATCGCTTACGTTACTGATATCAACGTTGGCGCGCCAGTTCTCACCTACATAGCTTCTTTGTTGCCAATGAAGCATGTAACGTTCACCAAGATCGGGTTCAGAGTCATCTTTGTTTAAGTACTCTATACCGACTAAGCCTTCGTGTTGCTCTGTTAAATATCTAAACTCTGTTTGTAGTTGCAGGCCTTTGCGCGACATATAGCGTGGCGTAATGGTGGCATCTAAATTAGGTGCAATATTCCAGTAATATGGCGTTATTGTCTCAAGTCCATATTTATCCGAGCTTGAGATATTTGGTGTCAGTAAGCCAGATTTTCGGCGCTCATCAAGGGGAAAAGTGAAATATGGCAAATATAAAACGGGTGTATCAAGAATACGTAGTATAGCGTTATGTGTTTCGCCCCAGCCTTCCTCGCGCAATAAATTAATTTCGTCAGCTTCAATTTCCCATGCAGGGGTTTCGCCAGGGCAAGCAGTAAAGCTTGCATTCATGAGCATTAAGCCAGACTCATTAATTGATAGCTTTTCAGCACCGCCTTTGCCTTGTTGTTCAGTTAAGCTGTAGTTTGCACCGAGCAAACTAACTTCTGAATTATTTAGGTCAGCGTTTAAGCCCGCACTGCTTATTTGGCTAATAGTATCTCGGTAAGTAATTGGGCCTGTTGCATTTAATAAACCGCGTTGCTTGTCTATCAGGGCGGTTTGTGCGGACAAACTCATCTTAACGGTGTTAATATCAACATTGCCGGTAAATTCAGCGCTTTGGGTACCCAAGAGTTCTACATCATCAGCTTTAATGTCAACGGTACCAAGTTTGAGACCTGGAAGCGGTTGCCAAGCTCTGGTTTGCATTGAAGTGCCACAAAATTTGTGCGCAAATTCAGTTTCGGCAAGCGATGGTGCGCTAAGAACGCTTAGCATCAATATGCCCCAGGTTTTGCTCATTTATAGACCTTAATGTTTTTTATTTTATTTAGGTTAGACATAATAAAGGAAAATAATGGCAAATACAGTAATTGACCTAATTAACTTAGTGAAAAGTAGATATCTTATAAAATGACACGCTTTAAAAATTTACAACAATTTATAAACACACACTTGAATACTCAGGTAGCTACCTTAACGGCTATTACGGCAGATGCGAGCTTTAGGCGTTATTATCGTTTAAATTACGCTAATGAGCGTTTTATAGTGATGGACTCAGATCCACAAAAAGTGAATAACACTCCTTATATACTGCTCAATACTGTATTCACTGAACAGGGGTTTTTATTACCTCATATTATAGCCAGTGATGAAACACAGGGCTTTTTTATATTGACTGATTTAGGGTGTACACATTTGGCTGATATGCTCGATGATGTAAATAGGGTCACGTACTATCAACAGTTAATTACTTTAAGTGCGCAGTGGGCAAAAACACCGGCATCGCCATATATGCAAGCTTATAACAAAGATTTTATTACGCTTGAATTAGATATATTTAAACAATGGTTAGTTAATGATTTTATAGATCTTGAATCAACCTTAGAGTCAAATACCCAACTGCAAACAATGTGGCAAGCAAGCTGCAAGCTTTTAATTGAGGTCATGTTAGCTCAACCTACGGTAACAATGCATCGCGATTACCATAGCCGCAATATAATGAATAGCGATGGTCAATGGGCAATTATAGATTATCAAGATACAGTTCGCGGTCCGCTTTGCTATGATCTTGTATCGCTACTACGCGATTGTTACTTTAAATTACCAAAATATGAGCTAACAACTTTACTTGAATTTGGTTACGGTGAGTTTACTCGTCAAAACTTAGTGGCTAACACTTCCTTTAATGAGTTTAAATATTGGTTTGATTTAACGGGCCTGCAACGCCATCTAAAAGCGGCAGGTATTTTTTGTCGATTATATTTACGCGATGGTAAGGCCGGCTATTTAGACAATATTTTACCTACTCTTGATTACATCATTGAGGTAGCGGCTAATTATCCCGAGCTTAAAGCGTTGAGTGATTGGACTAAAAATAGCATAGTGCCAAAAGTGATTGAAAAGTTAGCAAAGGAGCGCAAATGAAAGCGATGATTCTAGCCGCAGGGCGTGGACAACGCATGATGCCGCTTACCCAAAACATGCCAAAGCCTATGCTAAAAGTGGCTGGAAAACCGCTGATTGAGCACCACATTAATAGTTTAAAAGCCGCCGGTATTAAGGGTATTGTAATAAATCTCGCGTGGCAAGGTGATAAAATTAAAGATTACTTTAAAGATGGTAGCCAGTTTGGTGTAAGCATAGAGTACAGCCAAGAAATTAAGGGAGGGCTTGAAACTGCTGGTGGCATTATTCAAGCGCTACCATTACTGGGGGATTCATTTATTGTTATTAATGGCGATGTATTTACCGATTACGATGTCAGCTCGCTTGCTCAGTTGCACCTACAACCAGGTGAGGCGCATATAGTATTAATAGAAAATCCACCACATAACTCTGAGGGAGATTTTACGTTAAGCCATTTATCGCCCGAAAGTCCAAAATATACATTCTCAGGTATTAGTCGTTACCAAGCGGACTTTTTTAAAGGTATTGAACTGGGTAGCTGTCCACTTGGGCCAATATTGCGTAAAAAATTAAGTGAACGTTTAATCTCAACCGAACTCTATATTGGTCAGTGGGATGATATAGGTACGCCCGAGCGTTTAGTGGCACTTAATGAGCGCTTAGCGCTAGCCAATACATAAAATTTACTAAAAGGTAGTTATTTAGATGTGGGGAAAAATACTCGGTTTTTGTTTTGGCTTTATGTTTGGCCGATTTTTTGGAGCCATTCTTGGCCTTTACTTAGGCCATTTATTTGATAAAAGCCTAAAAAGTGACTTTGATAAAGCGGGTGGATTTTCAAGCTTATTTAAAGGTGACGATGTACACGAGCGTCAAGCGTTATTCTTTTCGAGCTGTTTTGCTGTTATGGGTCACATCGCAAAATCGAATGGCCGAATTAGTGAGGTACATATAAAAGCAGCCAATTTATTTATGGATGAAATGGGCTTGAAAGGGGAGGATCGTCGTGAGGCTCAATATGCTTTTTCATCGGGTAAAGGTGTAGATTTTTCACTCAAAGAAACCGTAAGTGATTTTAAAGAACGTTTTGCTAAACGTCATGATTTGATGCAATTGTTTTTAGAAATTCAAATTCAAATGGCATTTTCCGATGGGGTATTAGCTGAGCAAGAAAAACAACTTCTTCATGAAGTTAGTAAGCAGCTAGGTATTTCTAAAACACATTTTGCGTTCGTACTAAAACGCTACCAAGCTGAGTTCAACTTTAGGCAGCATCAACAACGCTTCAAGCAGCAACAAAGCCAAGGGCAAAGCAGTAGCTATCGTGAAGGTTCTGGCCATCATGTACCACCAAATAATAATATGGATCGTGCACAAGCACTTGCGCTACTAGGGCTTAATGATGGTGTTACTGAACGTGAGATAAAAGTAGCGTATCGTAAGTTAATGGCGCAGCACCATCCCGATAAACTGGTATCGCAAGGGTTACCAAAGCACATGATGGAGCTGGCTGTTAAAAAAAGCCAAGATATTCAGGCTGCTTACGAGTATTTAAAAAAGGCGGCGTAGAAAACCGTCAATTTCTTTAGTCAAACGTGCGTGTTGCTCTGGTTGATCTCGCAAGCCAAACAGTGCTCGTTGTCGATAATCAAATTTAGCATTACGGTTAACCCAGCGTTGGCGATTTTTAAGATTCATTAAAATTTCATTGTTGTCATCAGCGTAGTAAATATCGAGTAAGGCTGGCGTAACAAGTGATGTTGTTTGGCTTAAATCTTTATTACGCTTTGTGTTAGGTAAATAGCTGCTTAAACTAATAAATGCATTAAGTTGTGAATCTGTAAATTCAGCATAGTGTTCTAGCAACACTCCTGCACTGGTGCCTTGCGCAATAACCACTATGTTACTAGGCTCATCCATTGCAGTTTGGTATAGCGCATTAAAACGAGCAATTAAATTTATTTTATAGTTATCAAGTACTTCGTTCGTTACTTTCTCTATTGCATCGACATGATGAGGCTCAGGCTGTTTTTTTATGTCGGCAGGTTTGTCTGCATTTTCGGTCGTGTCGGGTATTGAGGTGGCTGTTTCAGGTGTGATTGGAGGTGCTATCTTGCTGGCTTGCCAATCTATATCGGGTACGGTCATCGCGTAAGTTGTGTAGCCTAAGTTATTTAACTCTTTACGTAAAAAACTCATCCCCGCATTGTTAGTAGGAGCTGTTTGCCAATCAGGTATAAGTAACACAATACCTCTAAAGTCGGCGCTCATGTATTCACTGTATAAACTTAAAAATTCGGTGTCGCCTGCAAGTATCGATTTTATTTCATCATTAGGCAGTAGACGTTCAATATCGCCGTTTTCAATGCTTGATAGACTCGGTGGAGCAATGTGCTCAGCAGCAGATACTTGCATGCCTAAAAATAACGTACTGCTTAGCAATACGTTAAACAGCGTATTTTTTAAAAATGGTGCAAATACCATAATAAACCTAAATAATTAATACTAATTAGATATCGGCGCTGCACGCTAAAAGTTTAGCGTTATGATTTAATAATCACTATTAGTAGGTCTTATTAAAACTCAGGCTCAGTTTCAAATGTAAGTACTTGCTCTGTTACTGGGTGCTTTAGTTGCAGCATTTGTGCATGCAGTTGTAAGCGGGGCGCTGCGGCAAGTGCGTCTTTATGAGCATAGAGCCTATCACCTAAAATAGGGTGGCCAAGGCTTAGCATATGCACACGTAACTGATGTGAGCGCCCTGTTATTGGCGTTAGCTCTACACGGGTAGCATCGGCTTCGCGCTCAAGTATTTTAAAATGTGTAAGTGATGGCTTACCATTTTCGTGATCAACCATTTGTTTAGGGCGATTAGGCCAATCACAAATAAGCGGCAAATCCACTGAGCCGGTATTAGCCTCAAGCTGCCCAAATACACGTGCAATATAACGCTTAGCGGTTTCGCGCTCTTGAAACTGCATGCTTAAATGCCTGTGAGCAGCTTTATTCATAGCAAGGCAAAGTATTCCTGATGTTGCCATATCTAAACGGTGGACTATTTTAGCAGTTGGAAAAACACGATTAACACGGCTTATTAAACAATCGGCGTGTTTAGGATCTTTACCCGGGACGGTTAATAACTCACTGGGTTTATTAACGATGAGCAAATCGTCGTCTTGGAAAAGTATTGTTAAATACGGGCTCATTGGGGGATTATAGTTAACTAACACAGCCTGCCTTAATGATTTTTAAGGGCGCTATTTTAGTGGAGCGAGGCTGAAGGCTCAAGGGAAAAATTTATTGCGTGTTTTTTGTTCTGGTGTAAAATTACACCAACTATTGCAAGCAAGGTTTAATGTTATGGCTAGACAAAGTATTTCGCTTACTGAGCAAAATGATTTATGGCTGCGTAATCACGTTGAAAACGTGGGTGATTACGCAAATAAAAGTGAACTGGTAAACGACCTGATCAGGCGTGCTCGAAGAGCTGAGGTAATAAATAGTAAGCTTGCAAAGTCTGAGCAAAGTGGCTTTAGCACTCAATCTGCAGATGAAATGCTAGCAGAATTCAAATCAAGCACGAAGTAATGCGTACATACAAGCTTTCAAACGATGCTAAAGAAGATTTACGTCGCATTTACCAGTACGGCTGTGATGAATATTCACAACAGCAAGCAGATAATTATTTTTATGCTTTTTTTACTATGTTTGAAAAACTAGCAGCAAACCCTTATTTCTACCAATCAGTTGAGCATATACGTAAGGGTTATCGGCGAGCAGTCTGTGGTTCAGACAGTATTTATTACAGGGTTACCGAAGAAAATGTAGAAATTATGGCTATTTTGGGTGGACAAAATACACAAGAGTGGTTGTGAAAATTTAATCTGGATACCAAGCAAAGGATGTTTCATGTATGGAAATATAGAGTTTTATTGCAGTCGATGTGGTGAATTAAATAGTCATGAGCCCGATTCTAATAATGACTTACCTCTTGCTATTGACGGGGAGGTTGAGCACCAATTAGAAATTCTTAATTGCACTAACTGTGACAATCCTTTTCAGGTGCATGTAAGTAAAGATCCTAACTCTTTAAATTTTGATTATCACCTAAATGATGGTTATAAGCTAGGAGAAGGAGAAAGTGAGTATCAAGCTGTATTTAAAAGTGCCGTATTTAACTTAGAGCAATTAATCTATCATCTTTTATCAGAAAACTATGTCAATAATACTTATTTTAATAGACTGTTTTATACTCAATGTATCATTACGTTGGAGACTTACTTTGGTGATGCATTAAGGTGCCATGTACTCAGTTCAGATGAGTATATAAAAAAGTTCATCCTTACTTCGGAAAAGCTTAAAAATGAGACGTACTCTCTTAAGCTTATTATTCAAAAACCTAATTTATTAGAAGATATAGTTACCAGTAGATTATCAGAAATTCTTTATCATAATCTCGGGGTAGTTAGTAAAATATATATGAATGTATTAGATATTGATCTTCAAAGGCTGATAGTAAATGAAAGGCGATATTTTGAGACTGCAATACTTATCAGGCATGATTGTGTTCATCGAAGTGGAAAGACAAAAGATGGAGGAGCTCATTATATTTCAAGGGATGATATCCAAAAACTTGCAAAATCAGTCAAGCAATTGATTTTAAATTTACATGATGCAATGCAATATCTCGACGTGAACATAAGCGAAAATATTGGAGGTATTAGCTTCTAATTAATATAGATTGTGAGTCTAGTGACGGAATAGTTACTATGTTTTAGATATATTTTTATGTAAAAAAGCGCTGTATCAATACCGCGCTTTTCTTTAGTTTATACTCACTAGTAATGTATTACTAACGACGGGTAGCTTTATATTGAAAGCTTAAACCTTAATGCGAAACCACGATTAGTCGAATGGCATCAAGTTGTAACTGCGTTTTTTCAATATACGTAGTTAGGTCGTTGCGCTGCTTATCGTAAAACGTTATTTCTTCTTGGCGAATATTTGGGTTAATTTGCTTAAGGGCAACCAGTCGCTCTTGCTCTTCACTTAGTGACGTTTGCATTTTAACAAGCGACGCTGCACGAATAACTTCAAGTTTTTCTTGTGCCATATCTTTAGCGGTAGTGATCATAGGGTGAACAGCGCTTTGCAGTGCTCCCGCAAGTTTACTGGCTGTTTGGCGGCCAACGGCTGATAACTGCTGATTAAAGCCTTCAAAAGCCACGTTTTCACCTAGATTATTACCTGCTTTATCGAGCAATATACGAATTGGTGTAGGCGGTAAAAAGCGACCAACTTGCAATACTTTTGGTGCCATTGCTTCTGCAACAAAAATAAGCTCAACAAAAAATGTGCCAGGCGGTAATTTTTTGTTTTTAAGTAAAGCCACCGATGCGCTACCAAAGTCGTCGTCACAAATCATATCCATAGTGCCTTGCACCATAGGGTGATCCCAGCTGATAAAGTGTACGTCTTCTTGCGAAAGTGCCGTGTCGCGATCAAAGGTAACCGTCATGCCATCGTCTTTAAGCGATGGGAATGAGGCACTTAACATATGCTCAGTTGGCTTTAAGATAATGGTGTTTTCGCCTTTATCTTCTTGGCTTACGCCGAATGTATCAAACACGTTGATCATGTAGCTTGGTAACTCAAACTGGTTATCGAGTTTTTCAATATCAGCTACAAGCGAGTCGGCAGCACCTTGACCCGATGAATGTAGTTCGAGTAAACGATCTCGTCCGCTTTCCATTTTTTTACGCAGTACCGCATTTTGTTGTGCTACTTGCTCAAGTAATGGATCGAGTTCGTCTTCATCGCAGTTATGCGCAGAAATATATTCAAGTAAGTCATCGCGAAACTCTTTATAAAGCATTTGCCCCGTTGTTGATGTAGATTCGAACGCGTCTAGGCCTTCGTTATACCATCGTAGTAATACTTCTTGAGCGGTGTTTTCAAAATATGGCACGTGAATGTTCACATCTTGCGTTTGACCTATACGGTCTAATCGACCAATACGCTGCTCTAGTAAGTCCGGGTTTAGTGGTAAATCAAACAATACTAAGTGATGCGAGAACTGGAAATTACGACCTTCTGAGCCAATTTCTGAACACAGTAATATTTGTGCATTATCGTACTCATCTGCAAAAAATGCAGCAGCGCGGTCACGCTCAATAATAGACATGCCTTCGTGAAATACTGACGCTTTAATTGCTTCGCGTTCACGCAGTATTTGCTCAAGGCTGATAGCTGTTTCAGCTTTAGCACAGATAAGCAGTACTTTTTCGCGCTTAAGCGTTTTAAGGGTGTCGATTAACCAATCAACACGTGGGTCGAATAAACCCCAGCTTGCGCTTTCACCTTCAAATTCTTGAAATATTTTTTCAGGAAAAAGAGCGCGGTGTGCACTTAGTTCAGGATTTTGAATGCCGCCCATGTTACCGAGAACCGACATTGCGGTTTTATACTGCTTTGGCAATGCCATTGGGTAGGCGTGTAATTTACGACTTGGGTAGCCATCAATGCCGCTGCGACTGTTTCTAAATAATATACGACCTGTGCCGTGGCGATCGAGCAGCATGTTAAGTATTTCTTTACGTGCTGGTAAATCACCTTGCTGTGCTTTTGCAAGAATATCAGTAATATCGGTTTCTTTTAATAGCTCAATTAGCGTGGCTTTGGCTGTATCGTCCAGAGCTTGCTCTTGCAGTAATTGATTTGCAGCTTCGGCTACGTCTTTATAATTTGCTTCTTCTTCTTTAAACACGTCGTAATCGTAAAAGCGGTCTGGATCGAGTAACTGTAAACGTGCAAAGTGACTACTGTGACCAAGTTGATCAGGTGTTGCTGTAAGTAAAATAAGGCCCGGAATATCTTGGCTAAGCTCTGCCATACGTTGGTACTCTGAGCTTGGCTTACCGTTGTTAATACTTAGGTGATGGGCTTCATCTATTACTAAAAGATCCCAATCAGCAAGCGTTGCTTGTTCAAACCAGCGTTTTTTCTTGGTTAAAAACTCAAGACTGGTAAGTACTAGCTGCTCTGTATCAAATACGTTTGGAGAGTCAGCAAATGCTTCGTCGCAGCGCTCTTCATCAAAAATAGAAAAACGTAAGTTAAAGCGGCGTAGCATTTCTACTAACCATTGGTGCTGTAGATTTTCTGGTACAACAATGAGTACGCGGCTCGCACGACCACTAATAATTTGTTGATGTAAAATCATGCCCGCTTCAATTGTTTTACCAAGGCCTACTTCATCTGATAAAAGTACGCGAGGTGCAAAACGTTTACCCACTTCTTGGGCAATATAAAGCTGGTGCGGAATAAGATTAGCACGCTGACCAATTAAGCCTTTAATAGGCGATTGTTCACGTTCAAATTTATGTAACCACGTTTGGTAGCGAAGTGTATAGCGATCAAAACGATCGACTTGGCCTGCAAATAAACGATCTTGTGGTTTATTAAATTTAATAAAATGATCTAAAAAGGTTTCTTTAAGCTTGGCTGTTTCACCGTTATCAACACGGGTGCCGTGATAACACAGTAACTCGCCTTGTACTTCAATAGACTCTACTTCTAATTCCCATTCTTCAACGCTTTTGATCACATCGCCAGGATTAAATGCCACACGGGTAACAGGTGCTTCTGCACAAGAGTAAACACGGCTCTCACCACTGGCAGGAAATAATATGCTGACCTGACGGCCTTCAATGGCAACAACGGTGCCTAATCCTAAATCTGACTCTGTATCACTGATCCAACGCTGACCTAAGGAAAAATTCATGTATGTCTCGTCTATGATGAAAAAGGCGGCTATGTTACCTGTAAGCTAACACCACTGCAAGGCGCTATTTGGCTCACTTTTAATTAATTTTGTAAGTGTTAATTATTACTATTAACGCAACTTGTTTATGGCTAATTTTTTTATAAATCAAAACTAATTATGGTTTGTAATAAAACGGACTTTTATGACAAATAGACTAAACTTACATTATGCCTTGGCAATTAAGTATTGCAGGTTTAAGTTTTGCCCGTTTTACTTAGTTATTTTGGTATAGCATAAAAATCATAAAACGTAAGGAAAGTGCTATGGAAAAAGCTTCGAACCTTGAAAGTAAAATGTATGTGCTAGATACCAACGTACTACTTCACGAACCTCTCGCTTATTTGTCTTTTCAAGAACACAATGTTGTTATTCCGATGACAGTACTTGAAGAACTTGACCACATAAAAGACAGAAAACACGACGTAAGCCGTGATGCGCGCGTCGCTATTCGTGGGCTAGATGAAGTACTTAAAAATGCAACCCCTGAACAAATGTTACAAGGCGTGGCGCTGCCAAGTAATAAAAAGGCAAAAGCGAGCTCTGCGGGTACACTCATAATTGTAAACGATCATTTATTTGCCGACTCGATTTCGGGGCTGCCTGGTAACGAAAACGATCATCGGATTATTAACTGTGCGGTGTATTTACAAAAGCAACACAGTGATTCAAAAGTTATATTGGTGACAAAAGACATAAACATGCGCTTAAAAGCCAAAGGCGCAGGACTTAAATATGTTGAGGATTATCGTACCGACCAACTTATTGACGACATAAGCTTACTCACTAGTGGTTATAAAAAAATTGAAGGCGATTTTTGGGAGCATGTTGGGCAGTGCAATACTGAGCAACATGGCCGAGATACATTTCATCATGTGCCTAAAAATTTAATCCCTGATGTATTTTGTAATGAATATTTGCTTGATGGCGGAGATCACTTTGCTGCACGAGTTAAATCCTACGATGATGAGCACATTACGTTAAAAGATATTAGCGTTGAGCGTTTAATGCATCAACAAGCATGGGGGGTTAAGCCAAAAAATATTTTTCAAGGTATGGCGCTTGATGCATTACTTGATACAAGTATAGAGCTTGTTATTTTAACTGGCCCAGCAGGGTGTGGTAAAACTTTGTTAGCGCTTGCCAGCGCCCTTGAAATGGTTATCGAAAAAGGTATTTACGACAAAGTAATAGTCACTCGTAATACCCCAGAGATAGCAGAGTCCATCGGCTTTTTGCCCGGTACGGAGGAGGAAAAAATGGCGCCATGGCTTGCAGCGATTACCGATACGCTGGAGGTATTGCACAAAGGCGACGAAAATCCGATATCGAGCCGAAACTATATTATGGAAAAGGCTAATGTGCAGTTTAAATCGGTTAACTTTATGCGTGGGCGTAGCATTCAAAATGCGGTAGTAATTTTAGATGAGAGCCAAAATTTAACGGCATCCCAGCTGAAAACGATTATTACTCGCTGCGGCGAAGGTACTAAATTAATTTGTACGGGTAACTTGGCGCAAATAGACAGTAATTATCTAACGCCGGTGACTTCGGGCTTAACGTATATAGTAGAGCGCTTCAAAAAATTTGAAGGCAGCGCAACTATAAACCTCAATGGTGTTGTACGTAGTCGATTAGCCTCATTCGCAGAAGAAAATTTATAACTTGCGCTTAACAAATTGGCTCGATAGTCTATTGATTGATTTTCGGGCCATAACGCAGGCAGTACGTTGATTTTTTTACCTCTTAAACATTATTATCGTTCTTTATTTGTTGCGCTTTTAGTCCCCCTAATCGTCGCCTTTTTACTTTGTTTGCACTTATATACTATTAAATTAGAGCGTGCTGTTGAAAAGCGCGAAGCTGACTTTAGGAATGTTTCAGCGCAGGTCAATCATGATATGGAAGCCGTGAGTAACTTATTAACGGCCATGTTTACTTTGTATAAACAGCCTCCTCATCAAGAGTTTAGCCACGTGTTGCTTAAGGGTGTTAATCAACACAAAGGTTATTACTATCATCATTTTGCTGATCAAGGCTCGGAGGTTGTTGGTAAAGGAGAATTTGCGTTATCTACACGTGCTATTTCTCAGTGGCAGCAAGTTATCGCTTTGGGACCATCGTTTAATACAACGCTTGCATTGATGCCGTCTTTATCGGCGGTTGCCTATGTTGATGATGATGGATTTGCATATGTGGCTAGGCGTAATAAAGATCAAAGTTTATTTTTGACGGAAATATTAAACGGTAAATTTAAACCCGAATTTTCGCCAAATAAGCTTTCTTCAAGCCCTATAATTAAAGTAAATGACAAAGCGTATTTTGCAATAGGTCGACAGCGAGAAATTGACTCGCACGATTACATTATTTTAATTTATGATATACAGGCAATTTCTGCTTGGTTAAAAAAGATCTCTCCAGCGAGCAGTGGAGAGTATGTTTTTATGAACCAATCACATCAAATTATCGCCAGTTCAAAAAATGAAATAGCACAAGCAACAAGGTTAAAACCTTATTGGCCTAAGTTGGCAGAACTCCATCAAAAATCAACGGTGTTAACAAGCGATAAAAACTACTTTATGCAAGCGATGGGGAATTTACCCATCCACGCTGCGTTTTATGAATCTAAATCACAATTAGTAACCCCGATTCAATACGAAATCTTATTAGAGTTTATATTTTTGACGCTATTTTTAAGTTTGATGTTTGGCGTGTTTTTTTGGTTAAGTCAGCGTATTTTTGTGAAGCCGATGACCCGCTTAATGCATTATTTAGAGCAAAATGATGAACAGCAAAGTGAACAGCTTAATTACAAAGTGCCACTGAACTGGCAACCTTGGTTTTCTAAAGTAAAGCGTGTGTTTATTAAAAATGAACAATTAGTAGAATCGTTACAAAATGCAAATAAAAAATTAGATGAACAGGTACAGCTACAATCCGAAAAATTAAAACGCAGTTACGAAGCAAAAGAGCGTCACTTAGCTTTGCTAAATACCATGCTCAATAGTGTGCCAGATCTTATTTATTTCAAAAATATCGATGGCTCCTTTTTAGGATGTAATAAAGCATTTGAAGCTTACATAGGTAAAGAGCAAACTGCGTTGGTAGGTAAGTGCATGGAAGAAATAAGTGATGATGACGAGCAAATTAGTATTCTTGAGAAGCAGGTGTTACAAAATCGCAACGATATTCAACAGCGTATAGATACAGAAGACAAATCTTATCAATTAACTATAGCTCCTTTTTATAATGAGCATCAGCAACTGTTGGGAACAATGGGAATAGGACGCGATATAACCGAGCAACAGCAAACGTTATATGCTTTAAAAGCGTCAGAATCTAAATTTAGAAGTGCAATTGAATTTGCTGCAAATAGTGTTGTATTGTTATCGCTTGAATACACTATTTTACAGGTTAATAAAGCCGCTCGAAAACTATTTGTTGGACAGCCCGTTTTAGTTGGAGAGTCACTTAAAGCACTGTTTGATAATAACCAATGGCAAGAGGTAGAGGCCACCTTGGCCCAGCTACTTGATGATAAGAAAAAAGTGTATCATTTAACCTTAGCGCAAGGAAATCTCGCTAGTTGGCTACAAATGAGTGTATCGCTTGTGTGGGACGAAAAACGCGATCCATCTTATTACGTGATCCACTTACAGGATGTAAGTGCACTTACTAAAGCGAAACACGACGCGGAGCGTGCAACTCTTGCTAAAAGCCGGTTTATCGCTAATTTAAGCCATGAAATACGTACCCCTCTTAATGCAGTATTAGGTTTACTTGATATGCTTACAGAGCAAGGGCTTACCCGAAAACAGCTAAAACAAACGGGGCAAGCTAAGCATGCTGCGCAGAGCTTATTGCTAATGCTAAACCGAATGCTTGATTTTGCTCGTGTAGAGAGTGCACAAGCTGAACTGAAATTAACGCCATTTAGCATTGTTGAGCTCATTGATATTTGTGAGAGCCTAACAGCGCCTTTGTGTGAAAACAAAGATGTTGAGTTTGTGATTGATGTAGACCCTTTAATCGCCCCAGTTTTAATATGCGATAGTATTCGTTTACAACAAATACTAGGCAATCTATTAACGAATGCGGTTAAGTTTACTAAAGCAGGGTCAATCACGCTTAAAATGGATTTGCTCAAAGATGAAAGTGCTGAGCAGGCGATTTGCTTTCGAGTGATTGATACTGGAAACGGTATAGATAAAATAGATCAAAGGCGTCTATTCGATGCCTTTACTCAAGGGGACGAATCGTCGACACGAAAGCATCAAGGCGTTGGCTTGGGTTTAGCTATTGTTAAACATGCGGTTTCGTTAATGGGCGGCGATATTGCTTTAAAAAGTGATAAAGGACATGGGAGTGAATTTTACTTTAGTATTTCACTACATGTCGATACAACACACTACTCATTACCAAGCGATACGTTGAGTATTGTTTCAGAGCAAAGTCGGGAGTTAAATCGTGTCACGGAGGCTTTTTCACAATTAGCTCGCGTTGATTTAAATGAAGCTTTAAAGTCCCCACTAAAGCTTGCAGAGACTAAACAATTAATCATAGATGCAACTGATCTTCCTATATTACTAAAGGTAAAAGCAATAAAGGATTCGTTAACGTCAAACGCCACTTCCATTATTTTGATAAATCATCAGCAAACAATAAATTTATCGACGATTGAGCCTCTAGATATCCACTATATTAAGGCTTCTGCGCTTGGTCAGCGATTGTTTAATTTAAGCTCGCATCTTGAACCTAGGTTTAAAAGTGGTGAAGTTATTTTAGATATGGGAAAAGATAATCAGGATATAGCAGGTCTCTTAATATTAGCAATTGACGATAATCAATTAAATTTAGACATTATCAATAGTGTGCTGTGCCAAGCTGGAGCTAATGTTGTTGTTGCTTTAAGTGCCGAAGAGGGGATGGAATTATTATCAGGGTTGAGACCTGATTTAATTTTAATGGATGTCCAAATGCCACATATAGATGGCTGCCAAGCAACAATATTAATCCGCCAACAGTTTGACGCAGAACAACTCCCTATTTTTGCATTAACAGCGCATTGCGAGCCGGCAGATATTGAGCGTTCCTTAGGCTGTGGTATGAACAAGCATTTAGTGAAACCCGTTGTGGCTAACGTATTGATTGAGGCAATAGCTGAGTTATCGCTCTCGAAACCTTGTTTTTTTGATAGATCATTTGCTTTAGCGCAGTTTAATTTAGACGAAACGTTACTAAATACTATGATGGATAAATTTGCTGAACTGTGTGAAACCCAGTTAGTACAAATAAAGGAGAGTACCAATGAAGTTGATTTGGTACGCTTAGTGCATAGTATCAAAGGAGTCGCAGGTAATTTAGGTTTTAAAAGACTATCATATTGTGCGCAGCAATGTGAGCAGCACCTTAAAACAGCTAATAAGATTAACGAACCTAGCGAAATTATCATGCAAGCACTTATTATGCAGTTAAAACAGGTTATTGTTTTTATAAAGGTTTAGGAGCTAAGGATGTCAAAAAAAGCGAAAGTACTGATTGTTGATGACGATCCTATCAATCGGTTAGTACTAGAGAAAACATTGAATGTTGAGCATGACGTATTTTTAGTTGAAAGCGGTGAAAAAGCGCTGATCTTTGTAGAAACAATGCAAGTTGACTTAATTATACTTGATGTAGTGATGCCAGGGCTTAATGGTTATGAAGTATTAGTTAAGCTAAAAGAAAACCCAATCACACACGCGATACCAGTTATTTTTATATCCGCTAATCACAGCCATGAAGATGAATCTAAAGGTTTAGAACTTGGTGCTATGGATTATATAACTAAGCCATTTAGCGTCTCTATAGTTCGCGTAAGGG
This sequence comes from Pseudoalteromonas aliena SW19, assembly GCF_014905615.1. Classification (NCBI taxonomy): domain Bacteria; kingdom Pseudomonadati; phylum Pseudomonadota; class Gammaproteobacteria; order Alteromonadales; family Pseudoalteromonadaceae; genus Pseudoalteromonas; species Pseudoalteromonas aliena. The sequence continues at coordinate 166,665 of NZ_AQGU01000022.1, read as the reverse complement.
TACGTAATCAGTTATTAATAAAGCAAAAAAATGACTTGCTAGAAATGCTAGCTTCAATAGATGGCTTAACAGAAATACCGAATAGACGTTATCTTGACGAAAACCTCTCCCGTGAGTGGCAAAAAAGCAAACGCAGTGGCTTACCTCTTTCCGTTATACTTATGGATATAGATCACTTTAAGCGCTACAACGATTATTACGGACATCGTGCTGGTGATGATTGTTTAAAAAAAGTAGCCCATGCGTTGGTTGGTCAGTGTGAGCGCGGAAACGATTTTATAGCTCGCTATGGCGGGGAAGAATTTGCTGCTGTATTACCCGAAATAGGTAAGTTGGAGGCCGTCGCATTTGCAAGTAAATTACGAAAAGCAGTTAATAGTTTAAACATAGAGCATACAGGCTCAATCAACGCTAACCACATCACTATTAGTATTGGTATAGCAACGACTGAAAGTGGCAAAATAGGCGCAGAGCAGACTCTTTTAGAAGAAGCTGACATAGGGCTGTATGCTGCTAAGGATGCAGGGCGAGATAGGATAGTCGCACGCTAAAAACTTAATATACAAAAAACGCCAATATTTATATATTGACGTTTTTCGTATCAAACGCTTTTTATTGGTTACTGCGTGATCATACCTAAAGCGGTTTCACCAATGCCCACTAACTTATCATTTTTAAATACAAGTGGCGTACATTCATCTTTCGTTGTTTTAGAATCTGAATGCTTGCTATGAGTTACATAAAAAAGTACTTGGTATACATCGTCATCTTTTTTTAATAGCTCTGTGAAATTAGGCGTTTTTAATTGCGCTAAAACAGAGTGATAACTGCTATCCATTTTTAGCTCTGATATAGCTTCACGATTATTTTTATGTTGTACTTGCCAGCTAGATGAATTCTTACCAGCCCAATGAGTCTCAGCTTCACCATCTGATACGGCAATAACACAGCCTGTTAAAAATGGAGCGATTAAAGCGGCTGCTAAAAGTGATTTTTTCATTTTTATTTACCTTAATAAGATTTTTAATTGGTTATTAGCTATGTTAAAGCAAAGAGTAGACCATATTTACAACTTGTTATTAATCAGTTTGTTAAGTGGGTTAGACTGTTTTTATTTAATAAAATATTAAATGAATTAGTAAAAACAGCCATTTTTTAGTTTATTTGATTACTACAATAAAATCATTACACCAAGCGGTTGCGTGATTCGCCTTTGGTAAATGCAGCAATATTTAAACTTACTTCATTAATTAAACGCACAATAGATTCAGTGCTTGCCCATGCTATATGTGGAGTAAGTAAAAGGTTATTACCTTTATAATTAGCAAGCGGGTTTGAAAGCTCAGCAGGTTCTTTAGTTAGTACATCAACACCGGCTCCAGCAATTATGTTTTGCTCAAGCGCTGTAGCTAAGTCGACTTCATTGATTATACCGCCGCGCGCTGTATTAATTATAATACAGCTTGGTTTCATCATTTTAAGCTCATTAAGTGCAATTAAATCACGAGTTTCATCTGTTAGCGGGCAGTGTACGCTGATTATATCGGCTATTTGAATGGCCTCTTCAAAAGGGGTTCGACCATCGCGACATGCAGCGCCTTTACGCTCGGCAATAATAACATTAGCACCAAATGCCTCAGCCACTTTAGCTACGCCTTGACCTAACGTACCACCGCCTATAATGGCAAATGTTTTGCCTTGTAAGTCGTTAAAGCTGTAATCGAGTATGCAAAACATGTCACTTTTTTGCCACGCGCCTTGCTGACAATCTGCCTGGTAGCGGTGTGTATTACCCAGTAAGTTAGTAATTAAAGAAAATGTATGCTGAACAACTGAAGGTGTGGAATAGCCTGCTACGTTAGTAACAGCAATACTAAACTCTTTAGCGGCCTCTAAATCAACATTATTAGTCCCTGTAGCACTCACACAAATAAGTTTTAATTTTTTTAATTGGCTAATCGTTTTCCGATTTAAAACTACTTTATTAGTTATTAATACATCAGCGTCTTGGCAATGTTCAATAACTTGCTCTGGGCTGGTAAGCTCATAAGTCGTTAATTTACCAAGTTGTTCAATACAAGTAAGAGACGTTTTAGCTAACGTTGCGTTATCAAGAATAGTAATGTTCATTATGAGCCCTAAAATAAGTGGATCTGAAAGAGTTAAAATCGTAAAAAAGAGGCTTACGATCCATCAAAAATCTAAAATATGGCTTAAGGTACTACGAAAGAAAGGCTTTGTTAATGGTATTACTACCAAATGACGAGAGAGTTTTGTAGTAGTGGTCTGCCCACTAGTAGGTTGAGAACATGGTATTTTGCTAGACTGATCAGTTTTTTTGCACTTATAAGCAAGCCTATGGTCATAGAAGGTAATGAAACTCGACTTTAACTAGATTTATTAGCGAGTTGCTAAGAATAAAAATCATTTTTTGGTTATTTCGCATTTTAGATTGGCTGAGTTATAATCGAATATAGACATAAACGGTACGCTTTGGTGTGCTGTTTTTTAACATTATAGATGTAGTAATGAGTGAATTAGAAGATAAGTACGCTGATATAAGACCCTATAACGATGATGAAGTTACGGCTTCGCTATCGCGTTTAATCAACGATAATGCATTTATTGATGTGATTGCAAAGTACAATTTACCGCGTTTTTTATCGGCGGTGCCCTTTATTACACGCCCGTTAGTAAGAAGTCAGTTGCGCAAAAAATGGGGAAGTGTAAGCACCGTTGAGGATGTACAAAATGAAGTTGCGCAATACCTTAATAAATTAGTAAAGCGCACTACATCAAAAGTTACTTTTTCAGGGCTCGATAAATTAGATCCAAACCAAGCTTATCTATTTATTTCTAACCACCGCGATATTGTACTCGATCCTGCATTAGTGAACTGGGGATTGTTCCAGTATAAAATGAAAACAGTGCGTATTGCTATTGGCGATAATTTATTGCAAAGACCTTATATCACTGAGCTTATGCGCTTAAATAAAAGCTTTATTGTGAAACGTTCGACCAAAGCACCAAAAGAGATGTTAAGAGCGCTGACTCAGCTTTCATCCTACATTTATGATTCACTAATAAGTGGTAACTCTATCTGGATTGCACAAAAAGAAGGGCGCGCAAAAGATGGTTTTGATCAAACAGATCCAGCGCTTCTAAAAATGCTACAGCTAAATGGTAGAAAGCAAAAGAAACAATTTGGCGATTATATTAAAGAGTTAAAAATAGTGCCTGTTTCTATATCTTATCAATATGAGCCGTGCGCTATTGCTAAAGCTAAAGAGCTTTATCATAAGCAACACCACGGTGAATACACTAAATCAGCGGGTGAAGATATCGCCAGTATTGTTGAGGGGTTTAGTGCTGCAAAAGGACATGTACATTTAGCATTTGGAGAGCCGATTGAATCGCACTGTGATAGTGCTGAGGAACTTGCAAAAACGATTGATAAACAAATTGTCGATTCTTTTTACTTGCACCCAGGGAACTACATTGCTGGTGGCTGCAAAAAAGAAGTGATTAACTCACCCGATACCATTACGTTTGAACAGCGTATGGCGAGTGTACCCGATGAACTAAAGCCATTGGTATTGGCTATGTACGCCAAGCCATTTCATCGTAAAACTGAAATTAATACAAATAACTGCGAACATTAATTGGTTAGTTATTATAAAAGCAGCAACTTAATTGCTGCTTTTTTTTTGCTTAAAAAAAACGCTATACTAAAAGTCTGATTCTTTTAATTGGTGTTCACTTTATGCAACAAATTGAAATATTTGATATTCCAAGCCCTTGCAAGAGTATTTGCTTAGTGAATAATAGAGGGTATTGCAAGGGCTGTTACCGAAGTCGTGATGAGCGTTTTACTTGGAATTCCCTGACCAACAGCGAAAAGAAAAAAGTGCTCAGTTTATGCCAGCAGCGCTATAAGCGTTACTTGCAAAAACAGCAGCAAAATACAGTATTTAATAACACTACAGAGCAGCGTGGTTTCGATTTTTAAATTTTAAATTATATTTTGCCCGCAAAGCATAGACAGTCCCATTACTATTTAATTTAGTTAATGCATGTTGTAATTTTTTAACTAAATTTTTATTTTTTTTATGTAAGTAGTGATAAATTGGGTAGATCATTAGTACTTCTTTTTCGAAACAACCGGTGGGCGAAGGTATTGATTTATTATCCATGAAAAAATCAAGTAACAAAGCACCTTCTACCTTTTTTTGAGCCAGCAAGTTCAGCTGTGTATTCATATTTTTTACTTCAATAATATTCCCCATAAAGCTTGTACTTGCTAAATAGCGTTTTTGTACTGGGTAGCCTGCTAAAATAGCTACGTTTTTTAGTTGCTCTAACGTATTAGGCTGACAAGCTTTATATAATACTAAATTAAATTGCAGTAGTTCGTAGTCAACTCTAATTAAGTTATTAAAATTGTTTTCGACACTAATATCACGGCCTAACTGCCCATCAAGGACACCATTATTAGCCGCTAAAAGTGCATTTTGGCGGTTAAAGTCGATAACATGAATTTTATGGCCAATGTCGGTGTAGGCTAGCGTTAATAACTCAAGAACATAATTTGCTTGTGGAGTGCTTTCTGGGCGGTTAAAAGTGAGGTTGTATTGATGAGCAAAACATGGTGCACTGAACAATAAATAACCTAATAATAACAAGGTGCTAAGGCGTTGATGCACTATCACTTCCAATTGTAGTAAAAATCAATAAAATGAGAGGCTGATAATAGCAAGTTGCTTACCTTTTGCCCAGTTTGTCTGAGCAGCATTTTTATAAAATTAGTGAGGAAATACTGTGAGTTTTAATTTATGTTTGTTACCGCGTGAAGAAAAATATCAAATTCAGCTCGATTATGAAGCATCATTCTGGGCATACCAAATTAAGCGTAATAAAAAAACACGTGAACAAGTGTACAACACCATTCACAGTCGCCCGATTGCTGAACAAATGTTTTTAAAGCAGCAGTTTGAACAGTATTTGGCACTGATGCTGAGCTAGGCATGTATAGGGTTGAAGTATTAGATAGAATTAAAACGCCACTTGTTAATAAATTTTATGATCAATACAGCGTCAAAGGACGGGCTAATAAACAAGATCAACTTTGGGTTGTTTATTATAAAGCGCAAATAGTTGCCGCATGCAGGTTGCAAAATAAGGATGATTTTTTATTTTTGTCGACGGTTTTCGTAGCGCCAGAATATAGGTCTAAAGGCCTTGCAAAGTTACTTATCTCAACGCTATTAAAGCGCCAAAATAAAACTATTTATACCTTTGCTTATAAAAACTTAGCAGATTTATACCATTCTATTGGTTTTAACCAAGTGTTAACATATACTCTTGCGTTGCAAGCGCTTTTTAATATTTACACACACCGCAATATCGTCGCCCTAAAGTACCCATAATAGTAAAATAACAATATGGAATAAGCATGAGCAAAGACGTCAACTGGATCATAAGTTGTTTTATCGTTTGCATAGCGATCTTAAGCTGCCAAGTAAGCGCACAAGTAAAGCGTTTATCTCCTAGTGAGGGCTTATCACAAAGCTATGTTAACACCATGCTGATTGATAATAATGGGTACTTATGGCTTTCGACTGAAGCTGGGCTTAATCGCTATGATGGTTATCAAGTACTTTCTATTAATGGTCCTAATGGTGAATTAGAGGAAGCTATTATTGATCGAATTTACCAAGATCCTGACGGTCATATTTGGATTGCATCCTTACTTGCAGGATTATTTAGATACGATCCTGCAACTGATTCATACAAGCAATTTATAACCAAACCCACCAGTGAAGAGCAAATAATTAATCAATCTGTTTTTAGTATGCTTGCCGTTGACAATAAAACGTTATGGATTGGGCGCGGTCGGGATTTTGCTAAACTTGATATTGAAAGTGGCGATATAACATCTATTTTTGAACTGCCCAGCGAATACAAAGACACCCTCATTAGAAAGTTATTTCATTACAACGGTTATATATTTATTGGCACTACTCATGGAGCTTATGTTTTTGATATTGCTAGTAAGCAAATACGGCCACTACAGCACTTAAAAGGAGAGGCTAATCATATTTATCAAAATAATGTGAAATCGTTTGCTTTAGGTGAAAATAATCAGCTGCTGGTCGGTGCGGTCAAGGGGTTATATCAGGTCGATATTAGTAATTTGTCAGGGATGTTTGAGCGCCCAGATCTAACCTTTAAAAGTAAAGTGTTGTTAGCTAATTTAAATATTTGGGAAATAGCGAATGAGCAGGGCAAGCTTGATTTAGCCACTGACAAAGGGCTATTTAAGTTTGATTTACACAGTGGCGAACTGATTAAAAATACACGTATAACAGAGAGTAAATACACACTTGCTGATACCAGTATTATTGATATGGCAAAAGATAAATCGGGTGGAATATGGGTAGCGACCAAAACAGATGGCGCATTTTATTTATCAAATGACAATTATCATTTTAATAATGTTGATGGTAGCTCAATTAGAGGCGATGGGTTATCGCATCATTCTGTTTGGGGAATTACAGAGTACAAAGATAAATTATGGCTTGCTACGCATAACGGTATCACAGAGGTTGATTTAAAAAATAATATTGGAAAGGCTTATCTAAAAAATTATCAAGTAGATTTATTAACTACCGAATTTACTGTTTATGAAGTTATGCCTTATAAAGATAAATTATGGCTTTATAGCAATCGTGGGCTATTTATTTTTGATCCCATTACGCATCAAATCAGCGAACCTAAAACAAAAAATTCAGCTAATCAGCAGCAAATAACAGGTTGGGTGCATGGTGTTACTTTAATGCCAAATGGTGATTTGTATTATGTGCATTCTGATCATGGTGTATTTGTTTATAATATTGATAGTCAAATAGTGACTCGATTAGGGGGAGAAATAGCACAGTTTGAGCCCTTTTTAGTATATGGTTTTTTACCACCACTTACTAATAAGCCAGATTCACCATTGTTTTTTAATGCGGGGATTTTATATCAAATAAACCCTGATAGTTTAGCGCTTAAGGTCATTTATAAAGTGCCTAAACAGCACGAAAACATTGCTATCAGTGTGTTGTCGTATGTAATGGATAATAATAATGTTTTATGGATATCACTATCTAACTTTGGCTTAATTGGCGTCAATGCTTCTACCTATGAGCTTGTACACACAATTGACTTAGAAAAAAATAAACTAGGTACTTTGCTTTATAATATGGTACTTGATGATGAAGGGATGATTTGGATGAGTAGCCATAAAGGAATTTGGCGACTAAATCCTAAAACGCTACATTTTCAACAGTTTACTGTATCCGAAGGATTGCTCTCTGCTGAATTTAATAGCAATGCAATGGCACAGCTAAAAGATGGCCGTATTGCTTACGGTGGTTTAAAAGGTTTTACTTATTTTCACCCGATGGAGAATAAAAACCTTCGCTCACTTATCGATCATGTCAATATCACGGGTGTTGATTTAATGTCGCGAGACCTATCACTTGATTTAAAGCAGCCACTTAACGAAGTGGTTTTAAATCATGATGATATAGGGCTAGAAGTGGCATTTTCAGCCATGGCTTTTAGCAATCAAGAACGTATTATTTACGAGTATCAACTCGATAACGGACAAAAAACGTATACACGTAATAACAATCGAGTTTTGTTCCCTAAATTAAATCCCGGTAATTATCAACTAAAAGTATGGGCGAAAGATCCGCTTACTGGTGAATATACTCCCCCAGCGATTTTAAAAATAAAAGTTAAATACCCTTTATGGCGTGCTCCATATTTTGTGGTGCTATATGGCGTGCTATTTATTGCTTTTGTGGCAATGTGGGTAATGCGCCGTAATAAAATTCAGCGCATTTTATTAGCTGCTAATAAAGAGAGTAAAGAAAGTGAAGCGCGTTTAAAAATAGCGTTAGAGGGCAGTGAATCAGGTGTGTGGGATTGGAAATCAAGTAGCCCAAGTATTTATCAGCCCCGTTTACGTGACGAGTTAGGCTACGAAAGTGAAACGGTTAATCTTGATGAATATTTAACTAAAATTCATCCACAAGATAAGCAGCTATTTCGTTTAGAGTGGTTAGAGTTTTTATCTACCGAAAAGGGGTATTTTAATTGCACTTACCGTTTACGTCACGCTAAAGGTCATTGGCGCTGGTATAAGGATTTTGGAAAAGTAGTTGAGTGGGATGGAAAAACCCCTCAAAAGGTAGCGGGAACATATACAAATATGACCCGAGAAATGGTGTTCGAAGAGCATGCCTTACTCTTTACCGCTGCATTTGAACAAACTCGAGATTGGGTGTTCATACTCGACAAAAATTTAAATATTCGCGCTTCAAATAAATCATTGCAAACAGCTTTTAATTTTTCAGCCGAGTCTTTGTCTAGTCGGTCTTTAAACTTAGGGATCTCGCGTAGCGCGCTTTTTGATTATTTACGTATCGTGCAAAAGTTATTGGTAGGAGAGCATTTTTCTTGTGAGGATAGTGTAATGCTCGCTAATGGTGAGGTGCGCCATGTATTAGTAAAAATAAGCGCGGTGGCCGATAACGATCAATCTCTGAGTAGCTATGTCATTATTTTAACGGATATAAGCGCACAAAAAACAGCTGAAAATGAGCTTCACTTACTGGCCAATTATGATGTATTAACGGGCTTGCCAAATAGGGCTCTTTTTAATGACCGTGTTGAACATGCATTAGAGCAAGCAAAGCATTATCAATGCAAAGTTGCACTGTTACATATAAATATTAAACGCTTTAAATATTTTAACGATTCATTAGGGCATGAGGTTGCAGACGAGCTAATTAAAAAAGTGGCTAAGCGATTAAAACTTACTTTGCGCCCATCAGATAGTATTGCTCGCTTTGGTGGTGATGAGTTTGTAGTGCTTGTTGAAGATATTCATCAAATTGAAGAGGTTTTATTAATATGCACCAAGTTAATGGATTGTGTGAATAAAAATATTAGTATTGGCGGGCAAGTGGTAAATGTGAACTTAAGTATTGGTATCGCTATTTCGCCGGATGATGCGCAGCAAAAAAGCGCGTTACTAAAAGCTGCCAATATTGCGCTTTACCATGCTAAAGATTCACTTGAAGGAAGCTATCAATTTTATAAACAGGAAATGAATCAGCGAGTACAAAAAGCGCTTCATTTAGAATCACAATTGACTAAAGCATACCAAGAACATGAGTTTTGTAATTATTACCAGCCGATTATCAATTCTCAAAGTTATAAAACAGAAGGATTTGAGGTATTACTGCGTTGGCCTGAAAATAAACTAGTACAAACTCAGGAGTTTTCTTTGGCCGCCGAGGGAATAGGCTTAATCACAAAAATAATGCTGCAAACATTGGCTCGTGCTTTGAGCGAACTAAAAGAGTGGCGTAAAATTTCACCCGACCTTTATTTGTCTATAAATCTATCTGCACTTGATTTTGAATTTGAAGAATTAGTCCCAGAGATAATAAAGGCATTAAGTACCGCTGGCGTGCCATCAAAAGCAATTGTATTTGAGATCACTGAATCAATACTAATGCGCGATTCAAAACATGCTTTACACAGTATGGAGATGCTTAAAAATTTAGGCTGTAGGTTGTACATGGATGATTTTGGTACAGGTTATGCCTCATTGACTTATTTAAAGCGCTTTCCTATTGATGTATTAAAAATAGATCGCAGCTTTGTGCAAGATATAGGTATTGATTACGGCGACGAGGCAATTATCCAATCTACATTGACATTAGCTCACAGTTTAGGAAAAGAATGTGTTGCTGAAGGTGTTGAAAGTTCGCACCAACTCGCCTTTTTAAAAGAGTTAGGCTGTAAGCATTTTCAGGGCTATTTATTCAGCCGACCGGTTCCTAGTCAAGACGTACCGTTTTTAGTGTCCCGCGATTGGGAGGATATATTTACCCAAAGTATGGGTAGTTAGGTTGTTGATTTAATAAATTAGGCCCCAGAGCGTGTTGACCTTTGTGGATTGAAATTTGTTCAATCTAGGGGCGATTTATCGCGGCGCGAGGTTTGTAACCTAGTGGGCTCGATAACTGCTCCTGCGTTACTCTAATGGCTTACATCCCTGTAAGAATAAGTAAAAATCGAGCAAAGTTTCCGCGTCCTGCTCACGCCCCTTACCTAAATCCATGTAGGTAACAAAGAGTTGGTTGTCCCTAGGAAGAACCCGAAGGGCAGCGCATGTTTGGCATTTATGCTGCGTTATCGCCTATTTATAGGGAATAACCATAAATAGGCTCTGACTTGTCTAAATACCAATCAGTCTGCTGAAAAATCAAGCACGAAAGGTCAACACGCCCTAGGGGCGCTTTCCACAGTTGCGACAAAATAAGTGACTATTACGTTCGTTAAGTTGAGCTTTTATTGCTTTATTTGCTTCTAGTTTACTAAGCCCTAGCTTATGGCGAAGATCTTCTAGGTGGTTACGTTGTTCGTCGTTAAGAGAGCCATCGTTGATTGTATTACCGTGGACTTGCTCATTTACAGCGTCTTCAAAAAACTGACGGCGTTTACGTAATTGCTCTGAAAAACTTGAAGCTAATAAACCTGTAGGAATCGCTACCATCCCCATGCTGAGTAAAGTAATAACGCCACCAAATAATTTGCCAAGTGGCGTTATTGGCACTACATCGCCATAACCTACAGTAGTTAGTGTTGCCATTGCCCACCACATAGCGGCAGGAATAGATTCAAACTTATCTGGTTGCACGTCGTGCTCAATTAAATAAACACCGCAGGAAGCTAAAATGAGTACCACAGCCATAATAAAAAAGGCTGCAAAGAGAGCGCTACCTTCATTTACAAAAGCTTGCAAAAGTAGCTGCATAGCACGTGAATAGCGAGTTAGCTTAAATACCCTCAAGAGCCGAAGTACACGTAAAAAACGTAAATCGAGCGGGAACAAGAACATTAATAAACTAGGTAAAATAGCGATTAAATCTATAATAGCCAATGGAGATAAAAGGTACTTTAACCGACGCTTGGTATTAGAGCCTTCAATCGCGGCATACTTGGTTTTATCCACACAAGCCCAGAGCCTTACACAATATTCAATTGCAAAAATAGCCACTGAGATTATTTCTAACATTAAAAACGCATCGTAATACTGCTGTGCAACGCTTGCTATAGACTCAATTACAATTGCCACTACATTAATCATAATTAAACTAATGAGTGCTACATCGAGTATATGACCAGCACGTTGATAATCCCCTGTGCCTTCAAATAGGCCAGCTATTCTTTGTCTTAGTGTTAGTGTTTTTTTCATTATTTAAGTTTAAGTACCATATTAATACTGCCTTCTTCAAAATCGCGGCTAATGTTAAAACCTAGCTTACGCGCAAGTTCAATCATCCCAGTGTTTTCTGGCAAGGTAATACCTTCAATTGATTCTACTCCTTGGCGTTTACAATGATTAATTGCAGCTGTCATCAGTATTCGCCCAAGGCCTAACCCTTGACAGTCTGAACGTACAACAATAGCGAACTCAGCATGTAAGTTATCGGGATCCATAATAACTCTTGATACACCTAGCGTGCGTGTTTTACCTTCAAATCGTTGACACACAATAAAAGCCATCTCACGATCGTAGTCAATCTGTGTCATTTTGGCGAGTTGATCATGATTAAACTGTGGTAGTTCACCAAAAAAACGCTTGTATCGATCTTCTTTATTAAGTGATTGATCAAATGCCTGATGTGCTTGCTCATCTTCAGGTTTTATAGGTCTAAGAGTTGCCTGTGTGTTGTTTTTAAGTGTGACAACCTCAACAAGTTCAATGGGGTAGGGGCGAATAGATAAGCGCTTACGATGACTTTGAGCTTTATAGCGGTCAAGTGTCATGGTCGCATCAAGCACTAAAAATTGCCCATTACTGGCAAGTATAGGGTTAAGCTCCATTGAACTTATATCCGGCTGATCAATAACTAACTGCGAAATACGAGTTAGTAGCGCACATAAACGGTATTTATCGACTTTTTCAGGGAGTATTCGCTCTTTTAATACGCCTTTGTCGTGCGCTGCGGCAATTAAATATTTTGCCAAGTTCATATTTAATGGAGGCAAAGCAACGGCTGCTTGCGCGTACTCAAGCCCCGTTCCTGCTTCACCTAATAAAATAACAGGGCCAAAATTGGGCTCTGTTTTAATTGCAATTCGAAGTTCATTCGCGCCGGCTCGTGACGCCATTTTTTGTAGTGAAAACCCTTCAATAATTGCATCAGGGTAAGTGTTTTTAATACGAATAAGCATCGCAAAAGCCGTCTGCTCAACTTCGTTTGCATCGTTTAGGTTGAGCACCACGCCACCGACTTCGGATTTAGAAGCAATACTTGGGCTAATAAGCTTTAATGCTACTGGAAAACCAAGCTCTATGGCTTGTTCTTTAGCTTCTGTTGGTGTGTAAGCAACTTCAGTTTGAATACATTCAATACCATAATGACTTAAAATTTGACTCGCTTGGTGAGTAGATAAGTAACTTTGTTCATCATCTAACTGTTCATTAATTATTGCTGTTGCAGCCACTTTATTTATTTTGGCATCATCGGTGTTCGACTCAGGTGTTTGCGTTAAATGTTTTTGGTTACGGCGATAAGTGACCAAATGCATAAATGCGCCCACAGCCCCTTCTGGCGTACGATATGTAGGTATTGCATGGTTTGAACACACCTTTCTTGCAGCATAGGATGCGTCTTCGCCCATAAAGTTAGTAATAACGTAAGGACGTGCCATTTTAGGGAGTGTTTGTAAGGTTTCAACAATAATATTGGCGTAGTCTTCGCTTGGTGCTAAAGCCGAAGGGGTATGAATTATCAGTAAGTTTTTAACTTCTTTTGCATGCAGTAAAATTTCTAATGCTTGCTTATAACGAGCGGGGGCTGAATCGCCAAAAATATCGACAGGGTTTGACGTAGTATCTGATTGCGGGATCACTTTATTAAGCGCCCGCCGTGTTTCATTGCTTAGTTCGGCTAACTTTCCTGAGCTTTGAATAAGCTCATCAACAGCCATTACACCTGGTCCGCCACCATTTGTTAAAATAGTAAGTTGTTCTACTTTTAATAACTTAGGATGCATAGCTAAGGTTTGTGTTGCCGCAAATAGCTCACGCAGATCGTTTACGCGTAGCATACCAGCACGCTGAAATAACGCATCGTAAACAGCATCAGAGCTTTGTTTTCCACCGGTGTGAATTTCTGCAGCGAGCGCGCCGGCGCTTGTTTTTCCTGTTTTAATTGCAATAACGGGTTTACTAAAAGCGGCGGCTCTCGCTGCTGATATAAAGCTTCGGGTATCTTCAATATTATCTATGTAGAGTAAAATAGCGTTTGTTTTAGCATCACGTCCTAAAAAATCAAGTAGCTCACTAAAATTGATATCAAGACAGTCGCCTACGGATACAAAATATGAAAAGCCAATTTCTTTATTTTTTGCCCAATCTAAAATAGTTGAACAGACCGCTGCTGATTGCGATACAAATGCAATTTTACCTGGGTTTGCTATGGTGTGTGAAAAACTTGCATTTAAGCCAATATGGGGAATCAACAAACCTAAACAATTGGGTCCAAGTAAAGTAACGTGATGAAGTTGAGCGCATGCTTTTAGCGCACTCTTTTGTTCACCTGAGAGGCCATCGGCAATAATAATGGCACTTTTACAGCCTAACTCTGCAAGTTCCTTAATAATATTTATCAAAGTATTTTTGTTTGTACAAATAACTGCAAGATCAGGCACTTTTGGTAAGTCAGCAATCGAAGAATAAGCAAGTACCCCATGTACCGCAGTATGATTTGGAGTAACAGGCATGATAGGCCCTTTAAAACCACCTTGGAGTAAATTACGCATAACCACGAAACCTGCACGGGTAGAGATATTAGAGGCGCCAATAACGGCCACGGAGCTTGGGTTAAAAAACTGACTAATTCGCTTAAGGCTCATGGTTTTTCCTTGACAGATTAAATTTTGCGTTATTAATAGTCTCAATGTACCCTGTTTATCGTATTATTTCGAGCGCGCAATTGCTTATTATTGACGTTGATCAAGGAGGCTAAAATGCAAAAAGCATCCGGTTTTTATATTGTTATAACAGCTATTTGTTTAAGTATTGGTTTAATTCGTTTTGGCTTTATTTAAAAAACCCGCGCCACGATTTAATCGCCCCTAGATTGAACAAATTTCAATCCACAAAAATCAACACGCCCAAGGAAATAATATGTCAGAGTCTAAATATGGTCAGTTTGTTTTGGCCCCACGTTCGTATTTTTTTACCGCAATAGCGAGTGTGGTGTTTGCGTTTATAGGTTTTAGTTATAACGCATGGCGTATGGAAGTAAGTGAGGATAATAACAATACACGTATTGCGAGTTTTCAAATATTACAAGAACTAGCTGAGCTTGAACTTATAGTATTTGCAGCGCATTACGATAGTAACGAAGTTGAAGGTAGTCCAAGAAAAGGGTGGGTGAAAGTTAATCTGATTCATGACTTGAGCTATTTAGCCGTCGACAAAGTACGATTAAAAGCTCAAAAATTGCAAAAAAACTGGCAAACTAATTGGCCTAATATGGTTGAGCATGAAAGTGCTGCGCAATCTATAACACATGCTATTGATAATGTACGTATAGAAGTTGTTAGTGAGTTAAAGCGCCTTGACTAAGTGTACAACTTGGGCTGTTGAACGCTGTAAGTAAGCGGCACTTAGTAAAAGAGTTGTTTCGCTAAGGTTTACTTCTTTTAATGCGTTAGCAAGTCGTTGCTTTGCATTTGGGTTTTGTTTTTGCTCTATTTCCATAAGCGCGAGTAATGCTGAAAACTCATGCTTTACTGGTGTATTTTGTTTGTGTGCGTAAGCGATATAACAAGCGACAGGGGTGAGTCCTTGTTTATTCGTCTGTGCTAGAGCTTTAAGTAAGTCGTCGTTAGATTCAAATAACATTAAAGATCGCACATAATTAAAAGGTAATTTTTTTGAATCGGTATGTTTAAATACATTATGTAGTACGTTATTCCCCTGAATGTCTTGTGCTAAAAAGCCTTTGTTTATTCTCAGTGCTGGCGTAAAAAAACTCAATGCATCAACACTTATTAATTGGTTAACAAAAGGTGTTGGCGGCATGTTGTTTGTTAAAATACGGATAGCGATATTTTGCATAAAATCATATTTTATACTCAAGCGCTGAGCACTTTCATATAAGTGATTTAGCTGCAGAGTTTGTTGAGCTGGCGTCAACTGTTTAAAGTCGTTATCGAGCTCATTTAACTGCTGCTTTGAAATGCGTGCGTTAAGTAATTGTATGCTTAAATCCATTATATTCTCCATCGCTAAGGGCTTATTTACTCTAGCTTAAACTCCTGCTATATAAAACAAAAAGGTCGCAAATGCGACCTTTTGTATTTATAACGACGGTATTAAGCTTGTTTACTTGCTATCCATTCGTTAACAAAGTTTTCTAGTACATTTAATGGTACTGGGCCATTTTTAAGGACAACGTCGTGGAATTGACGAATATCGAACTTATCACCAAGCTGCTTTTTAGCATCTTCACGCAGTTCTAAAATCTTAAGCATGCCTACTTTATAAGCCGTTGCTTGTGAAGGCATTACAATGTGACGCTCAACCATTTTAACACCATCAGATGTAGCATTAGGTGTATTATTTACGTAGTAATCAATACCTTCTTGACGAGTCCACTTCATTGCGTGGATACCCGTATCAACTACTAAACGACAAGCACGCCATAATTCCATAGAAAGACGGCCAAAGTCTGAGTATGGGTCTGAATACATACCCATTTCTTTTGGCACTAATTCTGAGTATAAACCCCAACCTTCAATGTAGGCTGTGTAGCCACCAAATTTACGGAACTTAGGCACGCCTTCTAACTCTTGCGAGATAGCTATTTGCATGTGATGACCCGGAATACCTTCATGGTAAGCCAATGCTTCCATTTGATAGGTTGGCATTGCTTCCATATCATAAAGGTTGGCGTAGTAAACACCTGGGCGTGAACCATCTGGCGCAGGCTGTTGATAAAATGCTTTACCGGCTGCTTTTTCTCGAAACGCTTCAACAGCTTTAACTTTCAGGTCCGCTTTTGGCTTAACAATGAATAGCTCATCAAGGCGAGACTTCATTGTGTCAATAAGGCCCGTTGCTTCGTCAAGATAACGCTGCTTACCTTGTGCAGTGTTTGGGTAGTAAAATTGCTTGTCAGTTTTCATAAACTGCATAAACGCTTTTAAATCACCTTTAAAGCCTACTTTATTTTTAATTTCACGCATTTCATCATGAATACGTGTTACTTCAGATAGACCAATCGCATGAATATCTTTAGCCGTTAAATCGGTCGTTGTTGTGCGCTTAAGTGCATTGTTATAAAACGCTTCACCTTCAGGTAACTTCCATGCGCCATCACGGTCGTCAGCACGCTTTTCTAGCTGCGCTAGGTAATTAATAAGCTTAGAGTAAGACGGTTTAACTGCCGATTTTAATGCGTCTGATGCATCGTCAATTAGCGAATCTTTTTCGACTTGGCTGATTTCAAGCGCAGTTACTTTACGTTTAAAATCGGCAAGCAGGGTAGAGTCATCGCCTTTTTCAAACGGTGCGCCTTTAATGATATTTTTGCTTGAATCAATGACGTGTGGAAACACAAATTTAGGTGCAATAATATTTTTTTCTGCACGTACATCTAGATCAGTAATAAGTTGATCAATAACAGCGGTTACACCATTTAAGCGTGAAATGTAGTCTTTCGCTTCTTTTACATTACTAACTTGGTGTTGATTGATCAAAAATGCAGGGATCATCGAGTGAGTGCCAAACATTTGATTTACTGGGTAGTTATGGTTGCGCCATTTAAAGTCAGCAATAGAACTTTCAAGATCTTGTTTTTTTAAGTCGTAGCTTACCTTTGTTGCATCATCTAATAAATCACGATTGATTGCTGTTAGTGCCACTAGGTCGGCTTTTGTTTGTGCAAAATCTTTAAGCTTTCTTTCTTCGCTGCCATCATCCCATTTATCGTAATCTTGCTTAATGCCCATATACGTTTGGTACACAGGGCTGCTCATTACGTCACGGTTAAATGTGTCTTCAAAAAACGCATTTGCTTTGTCTATTTCACTTTGTTGTGATTGCACCGCTTGAGTTTGTACTATAGGAGTCGTAGTTGATTGCAGTGGTGCTTGTTGGCAACCAGCAAGAAGTGCAGTGCTTATAGCCGCTGCAATAAAAGTAAGTGTACGCATTGTTTTCCCTTTTGTTATTAGAAACCCATTAGGGTGTTTTTATATTGTTTTATTTAATTACTAAATACTACACAAATAATTCTAGCAGGTCGTTTAAAAAGCGATGACCTTTTAATGTTACCTGCCAATAGCTATCTGTTTGAGTCAATAAACCTTTGTTAATAGCTTGGTTTAATGCATCTTGCTGGCTTAGCAATGGCAGTGTCGTTAATTTATTAAAATCGGTAATTGGGCAAGGTTCAACAAGGCGAAAGCGATTCATAAAAAACTCAAATGCTAAATCATCTTGCTCTACGTGCCAGCTTTTGTACATATAGGGTTTAATTAAATCCATATAGCCGCGTGGATGTTTAACTTTTTCAGTGCGCGTAATAAGCCCTGTATTTTCATCAGTAACCTTACCATGTGCGCCGCAGCCAATACCAAGATAATCGCCAAAACGCCAATAATTCAAGTTATGTTGGCATTGATAGCCAGCTTTTGCATAGCCCGATATTTCGTATTGTATGTAACCCGCTTGCGCGAGTAGCTCGACCCCTTGCTCTTGAATGTCCCACAGTGTTTCATCTTGAGGAAGGGTAGGGGGCTTTGACGCAAACTGCGTATTGGGTTCGATAGTTAACTGATACCACGATATATGAGGAGGATCGAGCGCAATGATTTGCTTTAGATCGCTCAGTGCATCGTCAAGAGTTTGCCCCGGTAAGCCATGCATTAAATCTAAGTTAAAGCTATTTAAACCCGCTTCTTTGGCTTGCTGCGCAGCGTAGTTTGCCTCGTCGCTGCCATGAATTCGACCAAGTGCTTTTAGCTTGTCGTTTTGCATGCTTTGCACGCCAATTGAAATTCGATTAATGCCCGCTTTTACGTAATCTTTAAAGCGGCCTGTTTCTACTGTGCCAGGGTTCGCTTCAAGGGTGATTTCGCAGTGTTCTTCAAGACCAATTAAGTTATCAACTTCATTAAGTAAGCGGGTGTAAGCTGCACCTGTTAATAGGCTAGGAGTGCCGCCACCAATAAAAACACTATGAATTTTACGCCCTTGCACTAAGTGCAAATCCGCTTTTAAATCATCAATTAAATGCTGAACATACTCAGCTTCAGGTATTTCGCCTTTTTGTCCGTGGCTATTAAAATCGCAGTACGGACATTTTTGCACACACCAAGGCACGTGCACATATAAGCTCAGAGGTGGAAGATTCACAGGCCGCCTTTTTGCTTTAGTTCTAGCAGTAATTTTTGCAATGCTTGGCCGCGATGGCTTACTGCATTTTTTTGCTCTTTTGTAAGCTCTGCACTGGTACAATTAAGTGTAGGCACAAAAAAAACTGGATCGTAGCCAAAACCACCGTTGCCATTTTGAGTTAATGTGATCTCGCCTTCCCAGCTAGCACTGCAAACCAGTGGTGTTGGATCGCTTGCGTGGCGCATTAGTACCAGTACGCACCAAAATCGTGCGCTACGAACTGGGTTATCACCTAAATCAATCAGTAGCTTATCAATATTATCTTGATCGCTAGCTTGCGCGCCCGCAAAGCGAGCTGAATAAACACCAGGCGCACCATTTAAGCCATCAACTTCTAAACCTGAATCGTCGGCAATGGCCGGCATACCAGTAATTTTAGCAGCATGACGCGCTTTAATAATGGCATTTTCAATAAAAGTAGTGCCCGTTTCGGCCACGTCGCCCACGTTAAAATCACTTTGTGGAACCACATTAATTTCAAGTGGACGCAGCATGTTTGCTAGTTCGTTAATTTTGCCAGGGTTGCCAGTGGCGAGTACTAAAGTTTTGTTCATAATGTATTTAATCTACGTAAAATTTTTGTTGAAACTGTAATTTTTGAAATTGACTACTTTGTTGAATTTCAATTTCAAATCGTAAAATTTCTTCGTTAGTGTAATCAACTTGGGCAAGGTAATAAATTGAGTCACCTTCTTTTACTTCTTTAAAAGTAAGCGTTTGTTTGTTGCCAAGTAGGTTTCTAGCTGTACCAGTAAGCTTTGCCGTTTGTGGTGTGTTGTCGGCATCATTTTTTAAAATAGAAATATTTACAATACCTTTATAACCACTACGTTCAAGGCCATATGCTTTTGCTATTTTTGGTTGAATAAACGTAGATGGGAAGGCAATGTAATGCACTTGCCATGGGCCAAGTTCTTTATATTGTGCACCTTGCATTTGTTCGCTGTGCGCATTAAACGCAAGTGCTAAAAAGGCAATAAAACAAAATTTAATTAAGCGATTCATTATGTATTCCTTAAAACATATAAAAAAGAGGCCTTTGGGCCTCTTTTAGTTAAAATTTATATTAGGCTAAAAAGTCCATAAGCAGCATTTGCAAAAATTGAATACCAATAATAAGCACTAAAACAGATAGGTCTAGTCCGCCCATTGACGGTAAAATTTTACGAATTGGTTTTAGCATTGGTTCAGTAAGTTGATGAAAAACCGCTTCAATAGGGTTATAGCCTTGGCTAACCCAACTTAAAATAGCGCGAATAATAAGAACCCAAAATATTAAGTTAAGGCCTTCTTTTAGCACCGTTATAAATGCTTGAATGAGTACAGGTTGTATTGCCCATGCGCCATACATAACAAGCATTAAAGTACTTATTTTGGCTATTGCGACAATAAATGCCAGCAATAGTGAGGCTAAATCAAGCCCTCCAAATCCTGGAATGATTTTGCGCAGAGGCTTTACTGCAAACGAAGTGGCTTTAACCACAAACTGGCTCATTGGATTGTAAAAGTCGGCTTTTGCCCACTGCAGCCAAAAGCGCAGTAATACCACCATTAAAAACAAATCAAACAGGGTACTGATTAAAAATTGCATGGCATTCATAGTGTAACCTTCAATAAAAAGTAATTTTAAAGTTCTTTTTCCATTTGCATCGCACGGGCGATACATGCATCCATTGCATCGCCAACCGTTTTCGTCAAGCCTTGCTCTTTTAAATGCTCAACCGCTGCGTGGGTAGTACCGCCCTTAGATGTTACGTTTGAGCGTAACTGCGAAATACTAATATCAGGCTGGCTAAGTGCCATTTCCGCTGCACCTAATGCTGTTTGTTGGACTAAACGACGTGCGTCTTCATTATTAAACCCTAGCGCTTTGGCTTTTTCTTCTATGGCTTCCATAAACAAGAAAAAATAAGCAGGCGATGAACCTGTAACCGCAATAATATCGTTTATTTGTGATTCGTGTTCAACCCATACAACAATGCCCGTACATTCAAACACCTGTTGTACAAACTCGTGTTCGCTTTGCGTTTCATCTGCGCCATATAAGCCAGAGACGCCACGGCCTAATAAAGACGGCGTGTTTGGCATACAGCGTATCATTTTAACGTCTTGACCTAGCATTTCGCGTAAACGTTTTACGGTTAAACCCGCAGCAACAGAAATAAATAGTTTGTTACTAAAGTCTACACCCGATTCTTGAAACGATTGACATAGATCGCCCATCATTTGTGGTTTAACAGACAAAACAATTACATCAGCATCGCGCAGGGCTTCGTTATTGTCACTGGTGGTTTGCACCTTGAAGTCGGCTGCTACCTTTGCAAGCTTATCTTGGTTGCGGTTAGTCGCAATGATATTATTTGCGTTAAAACCGTTTTTCACCATGCCACCAATAATGGCGTAGCTCATATTACCCGTGCCTATAAATGCGATTTTTTTATCTGACATAAATCTGTTATCACCTTTTAAGTTCGTGTTCCAAAAATGTCTGTGCCGATCCTTACCATCGTTGAACCTGCACTTATTGCTGCTTCAACGTCGTTGCTCATACCCATCGACAAAGTATCTATATGAGGATATTGGGTCTTTAGTTTATCAAAGCAAGTTTGTAATTGCTCAAAATATTGAACTTGCACCTGCGTAACAGCTGTTTTTGCAGGAATTGCCATCAGTCCACGTAGGGTTAAATGTGTACATTGCTCTATAAATTGAGCTAATTCAGCAATTTCATCAGGGTGACATCCTGACTTTGCTTCTTCTGCACTGATATTTACTTGAATAAGTACATTAAGTGGCGGCATTACTTCAGGGCGCTGGCTGTCTAACCGCTTGGCTATTTTTAGTCGATCAACACTTTGCACCCAATCAAAATTGCTAGCCACTAAGGCACTTTTATTTGATTGAATAGGGCCAATGAAATGCCAAATGATGTCGCTATATGCGTGTAGTTGAGCTATTTTATCTACAGCCTCTTGAACATATGACTCACCAAATTCGCGTTGACCGTGCTCGTAAGCGGCAATAATATCTTCGCTTGGTTTAGTTTTAGACACTGCTAGCAAAGTTATTTCGTTGTTATTTCGTTGTGTGTTTTTTGCAGCCACTGCGATTCTAGCGTAGGCGGATGTGAGTCGTTCTGCTATTGTAACCATATATTTATCAGTTAGTTGTGGAGTCATAAATGGATATTACCGAATTATTGGCGTTTAGTGTGCAACACAAAGCATCCGATTTACATTTATCATCAGGTGTTTCACCTATGATACGTGTAGATGGTGATGTGCGTCGCATTAATATACCAGCATTAGAAGAAAAAGACGTAAACAGTTTGGTCTACGATATTATGAACGATAATCAGCGTAAGGACTATGAACAAAATCTGGAAGTCGATTTTTCGTTTGAAGTGCCTAATCTTGCGCGCTTTCGTGTTAATGCATTTAATTCTAATCGCGGCCCAGCAGCCGTATTTCGTACTATTCCAAGTGACGTGCTCACACTTGATGATTTAGGTGCTCCTGATATTTTTAAAACAATTTCAGATAACCCGCGCGGACTGGTGTTGGTCACAGGTCCTACAGGATCAGGTAAATCAACAACACTTGCTGCGATGGTTGATTATATAAATCAAACAAAGCATCACCATATCCTGACAATAGAGGATCCAATCGAATTTGTTCACGATAATAAGCTAAGCTTAATTAACCAGCGTGAAGTTCATCGTGATACACATAGTTTCTCCAATGCACTTAGAAGTGCATTGCGTGAAGACCCCGATGTAATATTGGTTGGTGAGCTGCGTGATTTAGAAACTATTCGGCTTGCAATGACAGCCGCTGAAACGGGTCATCTTGTATTTGGTACACTCCACACAACATCGGCTCCAAAAACGATTGACCGTATTATTGATGTCTTCCCAGGTGAAGAAAAATCGATGATCCGCTCAATGCTTTCTGAGTCTTTACGTGCTGTGATCTCGCAAACATTAATTAAAAAAATTGGTGGAGGGCGTGTTGCCGCCCACGAAATTATGATTGCTGTTCCAGCGATTCGTAATTTGATCCGTGAAGATAAAATTGCGCAAATGTACTCATCTATTCAAACGGGTGCTTCAATGGGCATGCAGACAATGGATCAGTGTTTAACCAGTTTGGTTAATCACGGGGTTATTACTAACACTGCAGCACAAGCTAAAGCACAAGACAAAACACAGTTTGGCGGTTAAGGAATTATTATGGCTTTATCTTTACATCACTTTTTATTAATAATGATTGAGAAAAAAGGTTCTGATTTATTTATATCGAGCCAGTTACCCATTAGTGCAAAAATTAATGGCGAGCTTATAGCGTTATCGGATGAGAAGCTAACCGATGCGCAGTCTCTTGAATTAGTTGAGTCTGCAATGAGCGAAAAGCAAAAAGCAGAATTTCATAACACCAAAGAATGTAATTTTGCGATTGCGACGGATGAAGGGCGTTTTCGTATATCCGCTTTTTGGCAGCGCGATAGAGCAGGAATGGTTATTCGCCGAATAATCACGCAGATACCGGATATACAAGAGTTAGGATTACCTTCAACACTGACTGATGTAATTATGTCTAAACGTGGCCTCGTGCTGTTTGTAGGGGGGACTGGTACGGGTAAGTCGACCTCATTAGCTGCATTAATTGGTTACAGAAACCGCAACCAGCGCGGGCATATTTTAACAATTGAAGATCCAATTGAATTTGTTCATGAACATCGCAAAAGTATTATTACTCAGCGCGAAGTAGGGCTTGATACCGAAAGCTTTGAAGCAGCCCTCAAAAGCTCTTTGCGCCAAGCACCAGACGTAATTTTGATTGGTGAAATACGCTCACAAGAAACTATGGAATATGCGCTAAGTTTTGCTGAAACAGGCCACTTATGTGTTGCTACACTACATGCAAATAATGCCAACCAAGCGATTGACCGTATTATGCATTTAGTGCCTAAAGAAAAGCACGATAAGCTAAAGTATGATTTAGCACTTAACTTGCGTGCTATCATTGCTCAGCAATTAGTGCCAACGTCAGATGGTGAAAGCCGAGTTGCTGCAATCGAGATTTTACTTAATTCGCCAATGATAGCGGAGCTAATTAAAACGGGCGATATTGGTGGTATTAAAACCGCAATGGCTAAATCGAAAGAGATGGGAATGCAAACTTTTGACCAAGCACTCTTTGAGCTTTACAGCCAGCAACGAATTAATTACGCCGATGCGCTACACCACGCAGACTCACCAAATGATTTGCGCTTAATGATTAAACTGCGTAATAACGAGCAGCAAGGAGCTGGTTTTTTACAAGGTGTGACAATTGATGGTATGGATGGAAAAGACAGTAATTACTAAAAATTACACTTAACCTGAACCCTGGTTAAGAGATTTACTAACGTATTGAATCATGGTGATATTTAAATTTATTTTCTCTAGCCAGAGACTTTCAGTGAAAACAAGGCGAATTTACGCGTCAATAGCGGGCCTATTGCAAGAAAATTCAACGCAGTTAGCGCTGAAAATAGCTGCTCGAGATAGATTTATTATCCAGAGTTCAGATTACTTAACCAAAGTTCAGGTTACTTAACCATAAAAAAGCGCCAATTTGGCGCTTTTTTATTTATACATTTTTGTTATTCACCATAACTAGATTCAAAAAAGCTTTCTAAAATAATCACGGCAGACATATTATCAACATTACCTTTACCTAGCTTTTTATAACCACCTTGTTCAAATAAGCGGGCTTTCGCATCAGCGGTTGTTAAACGCTCATCTTGAGTTTGCACTGCAATGCCATAATGGTTGTGCAATCGATTGGCAAACTTTTTAGCTTTGAAGGTAACTTCTTGCGACGTTCCATCCATATTTAGTGGCAAGCCAACAACCATTAAATCGGGTTGCCATTCATTTACTTGTACTGCAATATCATCCCAATTAGGAATGCCATCTTGTGCTTTTACAGCTTTAAGGCTCGACGCACTGCCAGTGAGTTCTTGGCCTATGGCAATACCAATACTTTTGGTGCCAAAGTCAAAGCCCATTACCGTTCGCTCGCCTTGCGGCTTAAATATTCGTTTTGTCATTTGTATCTTATTTAGTTATGCATGGCCTGCTTCGGGGCTAAGCTGACTTACGTCAAAGCCCAGCATTGAAACCGCTTTTTCCCATCTTTTTTCAACGGGTGTGTCAAAAATGATCTTAGGATCTGCCTCTATGATCAGCCAGCTATTGTCAAGCAGCTCTTGCTCTAACTGGCCCTGCTCCCAACCCGAGTAGCCTAAGGTTATAATAAATTGATCAGGTGCTTGTGCAGTTGTTAAGCTCGCGAGTACGTCTTTTGAGGTCGTGATCATTATTTCATTACTGAGCTTTTGGCTTGAGGTATAGCCTAATTTTGGAGAGTGTAATACAAAGCCTCTATCTGTTTTAACTGGGCCTCCGGCAAATACAGCAACTTGAGCTGCTTGTTGTGATTTATCGTTATCAATTTCTACTTTATCGAGCAATTCACCAACGGTTACATTAATTGGTTGGTTAATTACCAAGCCCATAGCCCCATCTTCATTGTGCTCACAAATATAGGTAACAGCACGTTTAAAAAAAGGGTCTTGCATCGACGGCATCGCGATTAAAAAATGATTTTCTAATGACTGCATAGATTTCACCCTTTAGTTATACCAAGCTGCATAAATCTTTGAGCAATTTACCGAATTAAATTGCACTATAACGTCGTTAAAAATTTTTATTTAGAACAACTAGATAAAAATTTTTGCCTAGTTATAGCGTCATTTTATTAACGTTAAATAGACCCCATATATAAGCAGACTGGTATTATTTGATAATGAATTTTTAGTATGGCATAAATCTTTGAATTGACATAAAAACCCCATCAATTGTATGAAATACTTAAATTAATGGGGGTTTAAATAGCGTCAGTTATTTATCTAATTTACGTTCTATGGCATCAAATAGAATACCCGTTATAGAAATATCATAAGCGGCTTCAATTTCACGTACGCATGTTGGTGCTGTTACGTTAATTTCTGTTAGCTTATCGCCAATGATATCCAAGCCTACAAATATTAGGCCTTTTTCTTTGAGTGTGGGTGCTACAGCTTGCGCTATTTTTAAATCTGATTCGCTAAGTGGGCGTGCTTCCCCGCGACCACCAACGGCCAAATTGCCGCGAGTTTCCCCATTTTGTGGGATACGTGCTAGGCAATATGGAATTACTTCGCCATCAACTATTAATACGCGCTTATCGCCTTGTTTGATCTCAGGGATATAATTTTGTGCCATTGCAAACCGACTGCCGTGCTCTGTAAGTGTTTCGCAAATTACGCCAATGTTCGCGTCGCTTTCTGTTACACGAAAAATAGAAGCGCCACCCATACCATCCAGTGGTTTTAAAATAATATCTTTATGCTCGGCTAAAAATTCACGAATTTGCTTTTGGCTTCGTGTTACTAACGTATCAGGTGTATGTTCACTAAACCATGCTGTAAATAGCTTTTCGTTCGCGTCACGTAGGCTTTGTGGCTTGTTAATTATAAGCGTACCTTCTTGCTCGGCGCGCTCTAGAATATACGTTGCGTAAATGTATTCGGTGTCAAAAGGAGGATCTTTACGCATTAGAATGACGTCTAAGTCGGCAAGTGCAATGGTGGCTTTTTCTTCAAGTTCGTACCACTTTTCAGCGTTATTAAATACTTGCGCTTTAGCGGCGGTTGCATACGATTTTCCTTTACGAAGTGATAAATCATCCATCTCCATGTAGTAGATTTCGTAGCCGCGCTCTTGCGCCTGCATCATCATTGCAAAACCGGTGTCTTTTTTGATGTTAAATCCACTAATAGGATCAGAAATAATACCTAACTTAATTGCCATGCGCTGTGCCTTACTATAAATGTTACTGTTTATATGAGGGTGCTTTTAGTTATTTCAATTAGCTAAATCGCCAAATTGAAGTTGTAATGCACTTAAGACCGTTAAAGCGGCTGTTTCTGTTCGTAAAACGCGTGGGCCTAAACGAATATCTACAAATTCTAGTTGTTTAGTTAGTGCCATTTCATCATCGGTAAAGCCGCCTTCGGGGCCCACTAAGAAGCGCACGCCATCTTTAGGCACCGTAATAGTTTTAATACTGTGCTCAGCACGAGGGTGGAGAGTTAGCTTTATTGCATTGGTATCTTGTGCAAGCCATTGCTTTAAATCTACCGGAGGGTGGATGATTGGCACAAAATTACGCCCTGATTGCTCTGCCGCTGCAATCGCAATTTTTTGCCATTGTTGGTGTTTTTTATCAAGACGGTCGCCCATTAGCTTTACGCCACAACGTTGACTAAAAATAGGCGTAATTTCGGTAATCCCTAATTCAACTGATTTTTGAATTGTGAAATCCATTTTATCGCCACGCGATACGCATTGGCCTAAATGAATTTTTAATGGCGATTCAACATCGTGTAAATTGAGTTCTTGTGGCATAACCACGACATTTTTTTTAGTAACTTCAATAATTTCACTAAGGTACTCGCCGCCTTCACCATTAAAAATGGATACATGTTCGCCAACTTTCATACGAAGAACCCGGCCAATGTGGCCAGCTGCGTCGTCATCCAATGTAACGGGAGTGTTTAAGGCAATACTCGAAGCCTGATAGATATGAGGTACTCGCATGTGGTGTCACTTATCGATTGGCAGATAAAAATTATATCCGCTATGTTAAGTAAGCACAGGGCTAGGTGCAATTATTTATTTTATATTTAGCGACCTAATTGAACTCAATTAGGCTTAAGGGGGTTTGTGCAATATCAGTCTGACACGATAAGTGATTTGAGTGTGCGGGGTCAGCAAGTGGACTAAAAGTAAAATCACTTTCATTTTGACTAACCAAAAAGCGATTCTTATGCAATGAATTATAAATAAAACGTTGCTTTTCATCAGCAAGTAAATAGTCGGTACGATTAAATAAAACACCTTGTATATTATGGTGCTCATGCAAATAACTAGCGAGTTCAGAAACACTAATTTCGTTTTCGAAATCGCAGTAGCAATAGTCTTTAATAAGCTCGTCAAACATCATTTTAACTAATTGACGCATGTTACTACCTGCAATAACTAAAGTGCTAGGGGCATCAGCGAGGGCACTATCAAAATAGTGCCCAGCTAGTGCTCGACTAAAATCGTTATCCACATCAATTAGTAAAAAGTTGTTTATTTTAAATGCCATAAGGCCTCATTGCATTTAAGCAAAGATGTAACTGACTTAATTAAATACAGAGCGTTTATAGCAACTTTATTAAAAATCAGTGTTAAATAGAAAACATGCTAATAAGTAAATAGCCGATTGCACAGAAAACAGCAAATTCTATGCACGCAATACCGATATTATCTTGGTGATCGACCTCAAGAGCGGTATCAATATTAGGTAGTGATATTTTTTTTATTATAAATGTAAGCGTATAAAGCAATGCCCACATTACACTGCAATGCATAACAAGTGTAAATAGATTTTCAACCATCTTGCCATTTTGAAATGCAGCGCTCGACAAGCCGGCATAAGCAGCTAACGCTAAACCAATAGATTTACCAGCGTAGCGAATACCAATAGAAGTATTTTCTAAATTAAAATTACTTTGTAATGAAGCCCCTTGATTGGCTTTTGCAAATCGGTACTCACGTATTTTGCTATCAAGGGCAAACATCCCTTGCAGCACAAAAAAGCTGACAAATGCAATCAGTAAATTACTAAAGCCTTGCGTGTGAGTCCACGTATAAAGGCCTAGAGTCATAATGCAGTTGGCGATTAACATTCCTGAATCAACAAGTGCTGCACATACATTTTTCTTTAAAATAGCAGCTTCTTCATTAAAGCGACGTAAAATCCATTTGCGGTGGATCATGTGTCCTATTTTTATAAACGCAAAGAGTAAAAATATTAACACAGCCACTTTTAGTGGATTTGATTGCGCAGTACTGATACTTATTTCATCGAATAAAAAGGCGATGGTTGCTATTACAACCGATATTTCTGAGGCGAAACTAATGCCCATTGCAAAATTATCGTATTGCGCTAACTCGTCTTTAAGCGCTTGTTTTGCTTTGATTTGAGTTATAATTCGCAAAATAAAAACAGTGATGCAAATAACCACAAAACTAATAGCAATAGCAACAAAACTAGTGTTAGATAAAGACAAATATGACATGGTGATCCTGATTAAAGTTAACCTTTTTAGGTTTTAATCATTCTAGTACGGATATTGATGATATAAAAGAGAGGATTGATGAGTAATGTAAAGCAACTTCCTATTCAATTACAAAAACTTGGCTTGATGCGCTTTAAAAAGCTGTATCCGCAACAGCATAATATAGACAGTAAAATTGTAACGTTGTTAGCGCTGAGTGATTTTGCATGGCGTAGTTTAGAGTCGCAACCTGATTTAATGCCATGGTTGTTATGCAAAAGTGAACTACAAAATAGGGCTATACACTCTCCTTTTGAAAATTGGGACCTTACTGAATTAGATGAATCTCAATGTCATAAACTCCTTCGCAAGTATCGAGAAAAGTACTGGCTTAAAGTCGCTTTTTTAGATTTATGCTGTAATAACCCTATCTCAGATAGTATTAAATATATTAGCCAGCTTGCAGATATGCTGATTCAAAGCGCAAATCAATGGGCGCACGCACATGTTGCCAAAGTTAACGGTGAACCTTTGGATGAGCGCAACCAAGCAATGCCTTTAATGGTATTAGGAATGGGTAAATTAGGGGGGCAAGAACTTAATTACTCATCAGATATCGATCTTATTTTTGCATATCCTCGCAGCGTTAAAACACAAGGAGGGCGTCGCAGCATTGAGGCACAGGTATTTTATACTAAAGTTGCACAAAAGCTCATCGCATCATTAAATCAAACAACGGGTGATGGACAGGTATTTAGAGTTGATATGCGGCTTCGTCCATTTGGTGAAAGCGGCCCTTTGGTGATGAGCTTTAACGCGATTGAAGATTACTACCAAGAGCAAGGGCGTGATTGGGAGCGTTATGCCATGCTAAAGGGGCGCTTAATTGGCGCGCCTAATCAATACTGGGATGAGTTTAATCAGCTCTTAAAGCCGTTTGTATATCGCCGGTATATTGATTTTTCGGTTATTGAATCACTTCGTAAAATGAAGCTTATGATTGCTCAAGAAGTCCGCCGTAAACGATTAACAAATAATATAAAATTGGGTGCTGGTGGTATTCGAGAGGTGGAATTTATTGTTCAAGCCTTGCAAATGGTGCGCGGCGGGCGTGAAGCTAACTTACAAACGCAATCGTTACTCAAAGCATTAAAGGAGTTAACAGTAAGTCAGATTATTGATGATCTAGAAGCTAAAGATCTAAAAAATAACTATCTGTATTTAAGAAAGGTAGAGCAGTACTTACAAATATTTGACGATCAACAAACGCAAACATTGCCCGATGATGAGCTAAACCAACAGCGTTTGAATCTATTGCTAGCACAGCCAGACTTTACTGCATCGGTAAGTGACATTGAACATGTGATGAGTCAGATCAATAATGAATTTACGCATGTTATAGGTGAGGAAACTGAGCCTCTAGATACTTGTGAAAGTGCGTTTGTAAGCGCATGGGAACATGGTGATATAAGCTTTTTAAATGATCCCAAAGATGATTGGCAACTACCACTGCAAGACTTTAAGTTACGTTTGTCAAAAGCTAAAGTTGGTAATCGCGGACGTGACATTCTTGATAAGTTAATGCCAGCACTGCTCAAGCAGTTAAGTAACTTTAATGCCAGTGCAACAGCATTTACGATGATTTGCCAAATCCTCAATAAAATTATCTCTCGCACTGCGTATTTAGAATTACTATACGAAAATCCAGGTACATTAAAACAATTAGTTTTACTGTGCTGTCATAGCAAGTGGATAGGGGAGCATATATCTCGTTACCCAATACTGCTTGATGAATTAATAGACCCCGCAGTTCTTTATAAGCCAACTCCGTTAACTGCTTATAAGGATGAAATAAGGCAATATTTTTTACGTATTGAGCATGACGACTTAGAATTACAAATGGAGTCGTTAAGGCAGTTTAAGCAAACTCATCAATTACGCATAGCAGCCGCTGATGCGACAGGTGTTATTGATGTCATGAAAGTAAGCGATCACTTAACTGCATTAGCTGAGGCTGTTGTAGATCAGGCCGTAAATATTGCATGGCACAATACAGCTCAGCGTTTTGGTACGCCCCAAGGTACTGATGACGAAAATAAAGGCTTTGCAGTCATAGCGTATGGTAAAACAGGTGGTTTTGAAGTCGGTTATGATTCAGATTTAGATTTAGTATTTGTACATAATCATGATGGTTTAAGCCAAACGAATGGTAAAAAACCAATTGATTCGCGGCAGTTTTATTTAAAGCTAGCGCAGCGCTTAATGCACTTATTTAATACCCGTACAGCATCAGGTATTTTGTATGAACTCGATACACGTTTACGTCCTGAGGGAGCTTCTGGCTTATTAGCAATTAATCTTGAGAGCTTTAATCACTATCAGCAAACTCAAGCATGGACATGGGAGCATCAAGCGCTTGTGCGCGCCCGACTTATTTTAGGTCAAGATGAACTTATTGAGCGTTTTGCTGAAATCCGTAAGGGCATTCTTTGTCAGCAGCGTGATATAAAAGTATTAAAAGATGATGTAATAAAAATGCGTGAAAAAATGCGCGTCCATTTAGCAAAAGGCAACACAGATAAATTTGATTTAAAACAAGATATTGGTGGTATGGCCGATATTGAATTTATTACTCAATACTTAGTGCTTAAATATGCTCATGAATTTGAGAGGTTAACAGTGTACTCTGATAATGTAAGGATTTTAACTGATGCCGCAAAAATCGGATGCATTACAAAAGATCAGCAACAGCAGTTAATACACGCTTATATATCGTATCGTTCTCGTTATCATGTGTTGAGCTTGGAGCAGCAAGGTCGGTTAGTGCCACGTATACAATTTGAAGAAGATATTACTAATGTTAAGCGAATTTGGGATATAATTTTTGAATTGAATTGAATTGAATTGAATTGAATGACAGAAATCCAAGCACAGGCTTGGATTTTTGGGTTACTTACTCACACATTTATTTTGACACAGTTTGCTCGAACAAACTCAGATGGTTTTTCAGTGATAATTGCAGCACGTTGTTTGTGGCAAAAATAAGTGTAAACCTCGTATTCAAATTCATCATTTATAGCGCGACCAATTTGGTAAAATGTCGAAGTAAAATCGTTATCCACTCTAAAGTAATCTTTCACTACAAAGTCTTTATCTAAATACCAATATAAGGTGATGCCTTCGTTCTCGGCAAATTCAGAAAGCGCCTCTTTTAGTGTGGTTCCGCTTTCAAAGCGTCTAGGTTCGATTTTTCCAGCCCAATTTGTTGGCATAGGGTCAACGATACGAGTGCGCTCGGTTAATACACGATCTAGAGTTTGTTCTGGCGCAGCTAGTTTTAGTACAAAGTTACCGCGTTCTTTATCATTTTTAGCTTTATTCTGAATTGAAGCATAAAAGCGTGACAATCCTTCAGCAGCTGCATTTTTAGAGTGTTTAAAATCTAATACTAAGCCGTCACCCAGTAAAAAGTAGAGAGCAAATACTATTAATAATACTGCAACTAAAAAATGTTTAAGCCAAAACCACATAATTATTACTCATCTAATGCGTACCTTTAATAGTTATACCAATTACTACTTGTAAAAAGAAGGTGTATTTTTGTCAGGTCTCGTTTTAAAGCGACGGTGCAGCCACATATATTGCTCTGGTGCTGCATTAACGGATTGTTCTATACGTTGATTAACACGTGTTACATCCGCTTTATTATCGCCACTGGGGAAATTTTCAAGCTCGGGTAATACTTCTAAATGATACTTGCCATTTTCATCACGGCGAGTAATTAAGCTCATAGTTTCACAGTGTTTGCTGCCAGCAAACATAAGTGTTCCAGTGGTTGTTGCTGTATCTGGTACTGCATAAAATGGCACAAACTCACAACGGTTGCGGCCGTAATCTTGATCCGGTAAGTAATAACAAACTTTTTTGTTTTTTAACGCTTTTAATAAACCTTTTACGTCTTTTTTACCAACTAAGTATTCGTTAGAGCGAAGGCGTCCATTGGTTGTAAAGTATTCCATAAGCGGATTATTATGGGGGCGATAAAAACCAATCCCTTGGCATCCCAAACCCATCAAACGGCCGGCCATTTCAAGATGAAGAACATGCGGCACCAATAGCAAAACACCTTTACCAGATTGCTGTATTCGCTCAAAGTGCTCAAGCCCTTTTAAAGAGCCCAATGCTTTTTGTGCTCGCCATTGCGGCCACCACCAAGCCATACCTGTTTCGACCATAGCAATACCAGTATTTTCCATATTCTTCAAAACTAAAGCTTGTTGATCGGCTTCGCTCATCTGAGGAAAACAAAGTTTAATATTTACTTGTGCAATATGGCGGCGCCGCTTCATAAATTTATAAACTAAACGGCCAAGTAGTTTTCCCATCGTTAATTGTAGTTTTTGTGGTAACCAAGATATTAAATATAAAAATAGAACGCCAATCCATGTTAGCCAATATCGAGGGCCTAAAAAAGATGTTTTAAAAGGGGATGAGGTGACCACAAAAATTCTCTAATAATAAAAAACACTAGTTTAACGCTAAGCGTTATAAAATACAAAAAGCCAGCATTTAGCTGGCTTTGAATATATATAGATTTTATATCAAGCTATAACTTAAGCGGCTTTTAAGCCTTGGTTTATAGCCACTAAATCTTCACTTTGTAGTGTACCAGCAGCCAATTTTAGGCGCAGAGTCGATAACACATATCTATAACGTACATCAGCAAGGTTACGCTTGGCGTTGAATAAGTTTTGTGTACTAACCAGCACATCAACAATAGTTCGTGTGCCTACTTCAAAACCTGCTTCAGTTGCTTTAAGCGCACTTTGGGCCGAAACGACCGCTTGCTCTAGTGCTTTGTAGGTAGCAATGTCCGAAACAACTTGGTTGTAAGATGTAATAACTGTGCGTGTTATAGCACGGTAATTAGTCTCATAATCTTGACTTGCAGCTACGTAAAATGCACGGGCTTGATTAGTTGCTGCAACCGTTGCGCCACCCGAGTACAGTGGGACGCTAAAGTTAATACCGACAGATGATAAATCTTCACGTGGGCGGTTATTAAAGCTCATATTGTTTGTTGTTGTATCAGTCAGGGTATCGCCATAGCTAGCGTTTAGAGTTAGTTTTGGGTAATGCCCCGCTTTTGCTTGCTCAATTTGGTCTTTTGCAATATCGACGGTTACTTTAGAGACTTGTAAGCTAATATTTTTGTTTTCAGCGACTTTAACAAAATCTGAAGAAAGTTTGGCAGGCTTGGTTGTAGAGAAACTGTCGGTATTTAAAAAGTCTAACTTTGCATGATACTTACCAGTGATTTCGCGAAGTTGCTCACGGGCTGTTTCTACTGCATTGCTTGCGATAATCTCTTGAGCTACTGAATTATCAAACTGAGCTTGCGCTTCGTGTACATCAGTTATTGCTGTTAAGCCCACTGCATAACGCTGTTTTGTTTGTTCAAGTTGGCGTTCAATAGCACGTTTTTCAGCTTCTACAAACTCAAGGTTGTCAACCGCACTTAATACGTTAAAATAACCTTCAGCAACGCGTACAATTAAGTTTTGCTTAGCTGCATCGTATTGCGCACTTGCTTGCAGAGCTTGTTTGTCTGCAATGTCTAACGAGTTCCAAGCGCCTAAATCAAATAAAGTTTGGCTTAAACTTAAGCCTCGAGAAAACTCATCGTTATCAGTATTAAACTGATTAATAGCCGATAAATCTTCAGATTGTCTATAAGAGGTTGAATCAGTTTTTTTGTAACCCATACTTAAACCAATTTGAGGTAATAATGCACTCATGGCAAGATCACTTTGGTAAGATTGTGCATCAGCTTGGGCTTTTGCTTTTAACACGGTGGGATCGTTAGCTGTCGCTATTTCAAAAACTTGTAGTAAATCTTCAGCGTTAGCGGCTGTAGCGCCTAATGCGCATGATAAACTAACCAGCGCCGCAAGGATGTTCTTTTTCATATTAGGTTCAGTCCTTAGACAATTTTTATACTAAAAGCATGTTAACCTGTTTTACTTCATAAAAAAAAATTTTTTTGTAAAACCGTATGTTCAAATGTAACAGGATATATTATCGCATTTTAGTTGTTGAGCAATATAGGAAACCAATAGATGGTAAATAAAAGCTTGGTTCAATTTACACATAAAGATGTGAACATAAAACCGATAAAAAATCTCTACAAAGGTTTCTTTCAGGTTAATTTATACGAGTTTGAACATGCATTATTTGCAGGTGGCACCTCACAGTTAATTAGTCGTGAAATTTTAGAACGAGGCGATGCAATTGCTGTACTTCCTTATGATCCCGTATCAGATAGCATTCTCTTAATTGAACAAATACGAATTGGCGCCATTAAAAGCAAGCATTCGCCGTGGCTGCTAGAATGTATAGCCGGAATGACGGATGGCAGTACAGATTATGAATCGGTTGTTAAAAAAGAAGCGTATGAAGAGGCTGGACTTGAGTTAACAGAGCTTGAATTTATGCTTTCATATTTATCAAGCCCTGGGGGCACAACAGAGCGCCTCTATTTATATTTAGCTCGTGCTGATTTAAGCCAAGTGAAATCGGGTGTCTATGGCCTTGAAAGCGAAGGCGAAGATATAAAAACACACGTTTTATCGGTTGATGATGCGT
This sequence comes from Pseudoalteromonas aliena SW19, assembly GCF_014905615.1. Taxonomy (NCBI): domain Bacteria; kingdom Pseudomonadati; phylum Pseudomonadota; class Gammaproteobacteria; order Alteromonadales; family Pseudoalteromonadaceae; genus Pseudoalteromonas; species Pseudoalteromonas aliena. The sequence continues at coordinate 131,276 of NZ_AQGU01000022.1, read as the reverse complement.
TAATGCGGCTCAATAACGGTGAAATGGATAATGCCGCAACGGTTATCTGCATGCAGTGGCTTGCACTTAATCGCGAAAAAATGAAAGGAAAGTGGGCATAACTTTTAAATTAACTAGGGCGTGTTGATCTTTGGTGGTTGAATTTACAGCAGACTGTTTGGTATTTAAGCAAGGCAGAGCCTATGATGTGTGGTGTTCCCCATAAATAGGCGAGAACGCAGCATAAATGCCAAACATGCGCTGCCCTTTGAGCTCGATCTAGGGACGGTCGACTCTTTGTTGCTCGGTTTTTACTTAGCCCACTAGGTTACAAACCTCGCGCCGTGATTCAACCGCCCCTAGATTGAACAAATTTCAATCCACAAAGATCAACACGCCCTAAATTCGGTTAAAAAATAATGGTGGTACTTTGACAGCACAATTAGCAACGCAGCGATATATTCAAAGCCTCCCAAAGTATTTAACGCTTTGTGAGCATAATTACGTGCGACTATTAAAGTTGTTACCTAGCGAGCGCAATGTAGGAAGCATTCGCGAAGTAAAACTAGGCAACAGTGAGTTTGCTACAAAAATTGATGGTAGCGCAAAATACACTATGGATATTTCAATCAAGCAACTAACAGGCATGGTGAAAGGTATTACACCGCTATATTTAACTGTAAGGCTGTATCACGATGCTAAAGTTGCTGAAATTATTCATCACGATTATCATCAGCGAATCAAGCCATCTTATGGATACCCTAATCCTAAAATGCACCAAAAAGATGAAAAGTATCAACTCAATGCGTTTTTATATGACTGGCTTGTAGCTTGTGTTGAGCATGGGCAAGCAACCCTTAATTGGGATGTAAATAATGGGCTGGTTTAATGAGCCTTACAAATTTAATACGTCTTCATTACGCATAGCTCATATAACTGACTGCCATTTATTTGCTGATAAAGCGGATGAGTACTTTGGTGTAAATACGGCATCACATTTTGAGCAAGCATTAGCGCATATGGCCACGCAAGCACTAGATGGTGTGATTTTTGGTGGTGATCTAACACAAGATCACAGTTTTGAATCTTACCTGCTGTTTAGTGAATTGATACATAAAAGCGCATTAACATGCCCTGTATTTTGGCTGCCAGGTAATCATGATGAAACAGCAATGTTGAGTCGTATAAGTGGTGGGCAGATAAATAGCGCTAAACATATAGTGGCAAACGAAATTGAGTTGTTACTTATTAACTCAAAAGGTCCCACACCAGCTGGCTGGGTTAGCGGTGCGCATTTAGATGAAATAGCCGATTGTTTAGTGCAATCAAGTAATGATAAGCTCATCTTTTGCCACCATAATCCATTACCAATAAATGGTTACCTCGATAAGCATATGCTTGAAAATGGGCCTCAATTATTAAATATCTTGGTAAATAGTGGCAATGTTAGTGGGCTTTTTCATGGTCATGTTCATAATGAATATGAGCAAAGCTATAGAGATTTAAAAGTCTATGCAACGCCAGCCAGTTCAGTGCAGTTTAAAAAGTATAGCGCACAGTGGCTGCAGCAAAATTGTGGCCCCGCTTACAGAATGTTTTATATAGACGCGCAAAAAGCTAGAACAAGTGTAAAAACGGAAGTCATATGGCTAAACGGGTAATTTATATTCATGGTTTCAATAGTTCACAAAAATCATATAAAGCTGTGCGCTTTGGTGAGCTTATGGCAAACTATGATGTTGATTATTGTGTACCGAACTTAAACCACGAGCCTCTACAAGCTATAATTAAGCTTGAGCAATTAATAACGCCTAATACTGTTTTATTAGGTAGCTCGTTAGGTGGTTTTTTTGCCACATATTTATCGCAGCGTTATCAAATTCCTGCAGTGGTTATTAATCCCGCAGTAGCACCGTACACATTATTGCAGCCGTTACTTGGTCCAAATTATAATCCGTATCAAGATTATTATTATGATTTAAATAACAGTCATATAAACGCTTTAAAAGCACTGGCTGTCGATAAACTAAAACACCCTGAATTACTGTATTTACTACAGCAAACAGGCGATGAAGTGTTAAATTTTCAACACGCAGTAAATTATTATTCACAATGCAAGCAATTGGTAGAATTTGGTGGTGATCATAGCTATACAGGTTTTGAAAGCACTTTTGCGAATATTGTAGATTTTCTTAAAATCACGTAAAACTAGCTAAGCTCGTCTTAGCACATATAAAGATAAAAATTATGAGTGATCAAAATTATAACGCCGAAGCCATTGAAGTACTTAATGGGTTAGATCCAGTAAAAAGACGTCCTGGGATGTACACCGATACTGTAAGGCCAAATCATTTAGGCCAAGAGGTTATCGATAACAGTGTCGATGAAGCGATGGCGGGTCATGCTACTCGTATCGACGTAATACTTCACGAAGACAACTCGCTTGAAGTAAGTGATGATGGACGTGGTATGCCCATTGATATTCACCCTGAGGAAGGCATTCCTGGGGTTGAATTAATCTTCACTAAGTTACACGCCGGCGGCAAGTTTTCTAATAAAAACTATCAATTTTCTGGCGGTCTACACGGTGTCGGTATTTCTGTAGTAAATGCGTTATCTACGCGTGTTGAAGTAACGGTACGACGCGATGCTCAGCAATACAGAATGGCATTTGAAAGTGGCGATAAAGTAGAAGACTTAAACGTAATTGGCACTGTGGGTAAGCGCAACACAGGTACTACGGTTCGTTTTTGGGCAGATGTTAGCTATTTTGATTCACCAAACTATTCAATTACTAAACTAAACCATTTATTAAAAGCCAAAGCGGTTTTATGTCCTGGGTTACGTATTAAGTTTGTTAACAAACAAACAAAAGAAACCCAAGAGTGGTTTTACGAAACAGGCTTAAAAGATTACTTAATTGAAGCTATTAAAGGCTTTGAAACATTACCGCAGGACCCGTTTGTAGGCGAATTTAAAAGCTCAATTGAAGGTGCAGATTGGGCTGTTGTATGGCTACCTGAAGGTGGCGAATCCATAGCCGAGAGTTATGTGAACCTGATCCCTACCGCACAAGGCGGTACGCATGTAAATGGTTTACGCCAAGGTTTACTTGAAGCAATGCGTGAATTTTGTGAGTTTAGAAACTTACTCCCGCGTGGCGTAAAGTTAACCCCAGATGACATTTGGGAGCGCTGTAGTTACGTGCTGTCAGTTAAAATGCAAGACCCACAATTTGCAGGTCAAACCAAAGAAAAACTATCATCACGCTCGTGCGCTGCATTTGTATCGGGTGTTGTAAAAGATGCGTTTAGCTTGTGGTTAAATGAGCACACTGATACCGCAGAGCTGTTAGCGGAGTTATGCATTTCAAATGCACAAAGCCGCTTACGCGCTGCTAAAAAAGTAGTTCGTAAACGCGTTACCGCAGGCCCTGCATTACCAGGTAAATTAACAGATTGTAGTGCCGCTGATAACGACCGTACTGAATTATTTTTAGTAGAGGGTGATTCTGCAGGTGGCTCTGCTAAACAAGCGCGCGATCGTGAGTTTCAGGCAATTATGCCGCTGCGAGGTAAAATTTTAAATACGTGGGAAGTTGAATCGGGGCAAATACTCGCATCGCAAGAAGTACACGATATTTCAGTGGCATTGGGTATTGATCCGGAATCAACCGATATGTCGGGATTGCGCTACAATAAAATTTGTATATTGGCCGATGCTGATTCGGATGGATTACACATTGCAACTCTATTGTGTGCTCTGTTTGTTCGTCATTTTCCAGAGCTAGTAAAAACAGGGCATGTGTATGTTGCAATGCCGCCATTATTTAGAATTGATATTGGTAAAGAAGTTTACTACGCACTTGATGAAGGCGAAAAAACCGCTATCTTGGCGCGTATAGAAGCAGAAAAAAAGCGCGGAAAAGTAAACGTACAGCGATTCAAAGGTCTGGGTGAAATGAATCCGTTGCAGCTTCGTGAAACTACGATGGATCCAAATACCAGACGTTTGGTGCAGCTTACACTTGATGAAGAAGTAGAGACCATGGAAATGATGGATATGCTGCTTGCTAAAAAACGATCGCCAGATCGTCGTCAATGGCTAGAGGATCATGGTAATAAGGCACAAGTTTAGTTACTTGTGCTTAACACTAGGAGAGACGAATGAATAAGTTACTAGGAAGTTTGCTATTACTTGGGCTGACTACCGCTCCGGCAATAGCTAAAAACATACTCGACGAGCTTACTGTAGCACCTGGGTTTGAAATCAGCTTATTTGCAGATGATGTAGAAAATGCACGTCAATTAGCGGTTTCAAAAAAGGGGATTGTGTACGTAGGTTCTCGTAAAGCAGGCAATGTATATGCGCTTATCGACCATAATAGCGACGGTGTTGCTGATAAAAAAATGCTGGTTGCCGAGGGATTAAATATGCCGTCGGGTTTAGCCATTAAAGATGGCGACCTGTATGTAGGTGAAGTACATCGCATTATTCGCTTTAAAAATATTGATACTCAATTAAAAAAACCAAAGTTTGAAATACTGTATGACGCATTGCCATCTGAGCGTCACCATGGCTGGAAATTTTTACGTTTTGCACCAACGGGGGAGTTAATCATACCGGTTGGTGTACCGTGTAATATTTGTGCTGAAGACGATCGTTTTGGCCGAATTTTTGCGTTAGATGTCGAAACTAAACAAATAAAAACCATAGCAAAAGGGGTTAGAAATACAGTAGGTTTTGATTTTCATCCTGCCACCCAAGCCTTATGGTTTAGTGATAACGGTCGCGATATGATGGGCGATGATATTCCACCGGATGAGTTAAACCGTGCAACGCAAGAGGGTGAACATTTTGGCTTTCCGTATGTGCACGCAGGTGCGATCATCGATCCTGAGTTTGGCAAAGGTAAAAATATTGCCGATTACACGTCGCCAGCCCTCACTCTTCCAGCGCATGTCGCACCACTAGGTATTCATTTTTATAATGGTAAGCAATTTCCAGCAAGTTATAAGCAGCAATTATTTGTAGCTGAACATGGCTCATGGAACCGTTCTAAAAAGTCAGGCTACAAAGTAGGGCTAGCAACAATTGAAGTCGGTCGCGTAACTAAATATACACCTTTTATTACTGGCTTTATGAAAAACGAAATAACATTTGGACGCCCTGTTGCATTTGCAGAATTAGGCGACGGCAGTCTGTTAGTAAGCGATGATTACGCCAATGTAATCTACCGTGTAAGCTATAAGAAAAACTAGGTAAGCTTTAATGAGTGATACAGATACCTTGCTAATGCAAGGAATTGAGCAACAAACTATGGGGCGTTTTACCGAAGACGCTTATTTAAACTATTCCATGTACGTAATCATGGATCGTGCTCTACCGCATGTAGGCGATGGCCTAAAACCAGTACAGCGACGTATTATTTATGCGATGAGCGAACTGGGTTTATCAGCTAATGCTAAGTATAAAAAATCAGCCCGTACAGTGGGTGATGTACTCGGTAAGTACCATCCACACGGCGACAGCGCCTGTTACGAAGCGATGGTATTGATGGCGCAGCCGTTTTCCTATCGCTACCCATTGGTAGACGGGCAAGGAAACTGGGGCGCTGCAGATGACCCTAAATCGTTTGCTGCAATGCGTTATACAGAAGCGCGTTTGTCTAAATTTTCAGAAGTACTATTAAAAGAGCTTGGCCAAGGCACAGTCGATTGGACACCAAACTTTGATGGCACAATGGATGAGCCCGTCGTACTGCCTTCTCGCTTACCACATATTTTACTTAACGGTATAACCGGTATTGCAGTTGGTATGGCAACCGATATTCCGCCACATAACGTACGAGAAGTCGCCAGTGCATGTTGTTTATTGCTTGATAAACCAAAAACAGAGCTGGAAGAATTACTTGAGCTTGTACATGCACCAGATTATCCAACCGACGCTGAAATAATTACCCCAAAAGCCGATATTCATAAAATATATAAAACCGGTCGCGGGTCTATCAAAATGCGAGCGGTATACACCGAAGAACATGGCGATATAGTGATTACAGCGCTTCCGCATCAATGTTCTGGTGGTAAAGTGCTTGAGCAAATTGCAGCGCAAATGAACGCTAAAAAATTACCCATGATTGCCGATTTACGTGATGAATCAGATCACGAAAATCCAACTCGTATAGTGATTATACCGCGCTCTAACCGTATTAAAGCAGAGCCATTGATGGCGCACTTGTTTGCGACCACAGATTTAGAAAAAAACTACCGTGTAAACTTAAACATGTTGGGACTAGATGGTCGTCCACAAGTTAAAGACTTACGTTGTATTTTAAGCGAGTGGCTAATATTTAGACGCGAAACCGTGCGTCGCCGCTTGCAGTATCGCTTAGATAAAGTATTAGCGCGTCTACATATTTTAGAGGGTTTATTAGCCGCCTTTTTAAATATTGATGAAGTTATTGAAATCATCCGCAGCGAAGATAAACCAAAGCCTGTATTAATGGAGCGCTTTGATTTAACTGATACGCAAGCGGAAGCGATTTTAGAATTAAAGCTTCGTCATTTAGCAAAACTTGAAGAATTTAAAATTCGCGGTGAGCAAGATGAACTAGCCAAAGAGCGTGATAAATTAGCGCAAATTTTGGGTTCAGAACGTCGTATGTCAACACTGCTTAAAAAAGAAATTCAAGAAGCAGCTGAAATGTATGGTGACGATCGCCGCTCGCCAGTGATTGAGCGTTCAGAAGCGAAAGCACTTAACGAAAAAGATTTAATACCTTCAGAGTCAGTTACTGTCGTGCTCTCAGATAAAGGCTGGGCACGCGTTGGTAAAGGCCATGACTTAGATGTACAAGGGTTAAGTTATCGCTCTGGTGATGGCTTTAGAGCTTCAGCAAAAGGTAAGAGCAATCAACCAGCGGTCTTTTTAGACTCAGCAGGACGGGCGTTTGCAACCGATGCTCATAGCCTGCCTTCGGCACGTAGCCAAGGTGAGCCGATGACAGGACGCTTTAATTTAACCGCCGGCGCTAATTTTGAACATGTAGTAATGAGTGAAGATGAGCAAGTCTTATTGATGGCGTCAGATGCGGGCTACGGCTTTATTACTGATTTTAAAGATTTAGTGAGTAAAAATAAAAATGGTAAAGCGCTGGTCAGTGTTCCTAAAGGTGGAATATTACTTTCACCAATAAGAGTAAACGATGTAGCAAGTGATTACTGTATGGCTATTTCTAACGAAGGTCGAATGCTCTTATTCCCATTACGCGACTTACCAAAATTAGGTAAAGGTAAGGGTAATAAAATAATTTCTATTCCAGGGGCTAAAGTCCAAGCTCGCGAAGAATTTGTAAAAGTATTGGCTGTTGTACCAGAAGGAAGTAGTGTAACGCTTCATGCCGGTAAACGAAAATTAACACTTAAACCAAGCGATTTAGAGCATTATCATGGTGAGCGGGGCCGTAGAGGTAATAAGTTACCACGCGGCTTGCAACGTGTTGATGAGGCTGTTGTAGAGCTAACTCCTCAAGATGATGAACGAATAGACGTTATTAGCGAAGAGTAGCCAATCACTTTTTTGTATAAATAAAAACGGCCTGCATTTGCAGGTCGTTTTTGTTTTAAAATAAAGGACTTAAATCTTTCAGCGTACAGTTGTGCGCTATAGTCTCGTTTGTGTCACAAAATAACGCTATAATACTCATAATTGATTTTTGGAGAAGCCCACTTGTTAGCTGTTATACGTATTTTTATTATGCTGTTGTTTATATTATTGAGTTGTTTTTTTGGCTTACTACTGTCATTAGTAAGGCCATTTCATCCTAATAACGTGCATATTATAGCGGGCTGGTTTGGCTCAATGGCTAAAATGATTGGCGTTAAACTGGTTTTAACTCGTCATAAAAGTGCCACCGACATAGGCCCAGCTGTTTATGTTGCTAATCATCAAAATAGTTATGATTTATTTACCATTCCAGCCATGGTGCCAAAAAACTGCGTAAGTTTAGGTAAAAAAAGTTTAAAATGGATTCCATTCTTTGGTCAGCTGTATTGGTTGTCAGGTAATATTTTAATTGATCGATCAAATCGCTCTAAAGCTGCGGGTACAATTTCAAAAGCCGCTGAAAAGATAAAGAAAAATGGCCTATCTGTTTGGGTCTTTGCGGAAGGTACACGTAGTTATGGACGTGGTTTATTACCTTTTAAAACAGGGGCTTTTCATACAGCAATGAGTGCAGATGTGCCTATAGTACCTGTATGTATGAGTACAACGCATAAAACCATTGAGCTAAATCGTTGGGATAATGGTACAATTTATATAGAAATGTTAGCGCCTATATCACTTGATGAAAGTATTGGTGCGCGAGAGCACGCCAAAAATGTACACAGTATTATGGCTGCTAAAATAACTGAATTAGATGCTCAAGTGAGAGAAAAATAATGGAAAACTGGCGTGAAATAAGTGAAGACATCGTATCATCATTACTTGAAGATGGGTCTGATCCTGAAATACTTTATGAAGTAGAGCATCACTTTGTGTGTGAAGATTTCCCTAAATTAGAGCAAGCAGCGCTTGCTGCTTTTAAATTAGGTTACGATGTTGAAGAGCCAGCAGAGCTTGAGCTTGAAGACGGCAGTAAAATTTGGAGCTTTGACATAGTTGTTGAAGCTGAGCTTGATGTTGACGTTATTATGGAAGACGTTGATAAATTAGCGCAATTAGCCGTTGAATGCGAAGTAGAATACGACGGTTGGGGGACTTACTTTCAGGAGTAACTCCACCGTATGAAAAAAGGCGAGCATTGTGAAATGCTCGCCTTTTTTAATTTATCGATATTATAGCCATTTTTTATTTTTGAAATACACACCAATACTCGCTGTTAAGACCACTAAAAACACCACAAATAGCGTAAATGCATAGGGGCTCTCTGTACCCGGTATTCCTCCTACGTTTACACCTAAAAGACCGGTTAAAAAGCCCAAAGGTAAAAATAATGCGGCCACCACCGACATCACATACATTCGTTGGTTTAACTGCTCAGAGACTTGGTTGGTGATTGTTTGCTGAATGATTTGCGCCCGTTCAATGGAGCTGTCTAGTTCCTCAAGGTAGCGAATTAGTAAGTTTGTAGTCTCATTTAGTTTTGCTTTATCGTCATCTAACAGCCACGGGTAGTGATTATTGACCATTGAACTAAGGGCTTCTTTTTGCGGTTTTAAATAACGTTTCAAGGCAATTGCTTGACGACGTAATTGTGATAGGCCTTGGTTATCAAACTTTTTACTTGGCTCATCTATTTCTTCTTCAAACTCGTCGAGTGTTTCATCTAGTGAGTCGATAACGCTTTGCATGCGAGAGGTTAGTTTTTGTGTAATAGAACATACTAGCTCAGAAATATTACATGGGCCTGTATTAGTGTGAAATGTCGTGAGAATGTCTTGTATTGACAATAAGCGGCGTTTACGTGTGGTGATCACAATATCTTGGTTAATAAAAAGACGAATTGACACCATGTCTTCTGGGCTTTGTGCTGGGTTTAAATTAATGCCACGCAAAAATAGCATATGACCGTTAGTTGCAGATGTAATTCGGGGGCGTGTCTCATCTGCGGTTAACGATTCAAGTTCATAATCAGTTAAAAACTCACAGTTTTTAAGCCAGTTAACAACTTCCTTTTGACTGTAATCCATATGTACCCATAACTTTCCTTGTTCTGGCTTCCAGTTATGCAGCTCATCGCTGTTTTCTATAGCGCGAGCGCCACCTTTTTCGTCAAGCACAAGGGCATGGAGTAAGCCATTAATCATATTAATTTCTCATAATAGTGTATTTTTAATACTGTTAACTATAGTGTACCCACTTAAGTAATATAAGTTAGCTATATTTTTAGATAAGTTATCGCTGTTACTTAAAATTTTGCAGTAAATACACATAAAGGTTTTTACTGTTTTTTAATTCTTAGGTGGGGTGTGTATTGTTAAACTAGTTGCTAATAAAGAACAATCAAATTGTTTTATCGACTAGATAAATTTATTTCGTTGGTGTTTTTTGGCCTGTAGCGTATAAGTCACTTTTTTAATAAGGGCACATTTATGACAGCAAAGATAACAGTTGGTTGGCGTGAGTGGCTAAGTTTACCAGAGCTTGGCATCGATCGAATAAAAGCTAAAATTGATACCGGCGCCCGTACTTCATGTATTCATGCAATTAATATTAAAGAATATGAAGTTAACGGAGAAAAATGGGTTAAATTTACAGCCCAACCATTGCAAGAAGATGAGCAAACGCAAGTTACCTGCAATGTAAAAGTTAAAAAAAAGAAATATGTAACTAGCTCAGGTGGACAGCGAGAACTGCGTTATTTTATAGAGACAACATTGCATGCAGGCAACGATAGTTGGCCGATAGAAATTACATTGACGAAGCGTTCAACAATGAAGTTTAGAATGTTATTAGGGCGTACAGCCATGGAAAATCGCATAGTCGTTGACCCAGCTTTATCTCATTTATTATAAAGTATTGAGTTTTTAGATTGGTAATAAAAATCTGAAAAGTTAATGCTATACAACTTAGTTAAGGTTTTAACTATGAAAATTGGTATTTTATCTCGTAACAAAAAATTATATTCAACACGCCGTTTAATTGAAGCGGCAGAAGCACGCGGGCACGAAGTTAAAGTGATCGATGCATTACGTTGTTATATGAACATAAACTCAGAGCAGCCAGAAATTCACTACCGTGGTGAAAATCTAAAAGATTTTGATGCAATAGTTCCACGTATTGGTGCATCTGTGACTTTTTATGGCTGCTCTGTCTTACGTCAGTTTGAAATGATGGGCGTGTACCCTGTAAATGAATCTGTGGCTATTTCCCGTTCACGCGATAAATTACGTTCTCTGCAGCTTTTGTCACGCAAGGGTGTGGGTATGCCAGTGACAGGTTTTGCTAGTAAGCCAGATGATGTAAAAGACTTACTTGAAATGGTGGGGGGCGCACCAGTAGTTATAAAATTACTTGAGGGCACTCAAGGTATCGGCGTTGTTCTTGCGGAAACGCGTAAAGCGGCAGAAAGTGTTATTGAAGCATTCATGGGCTTAAAAGCCAATATTATGGTGCAAGAATACATTAAAGAAGCGGGTGGTGCAGATATTCGCTGTTTCGTTTTAGGTGACAAAGTTATTGCAGCAATGAAACGCCAAGCACAAGAAGGTGAGTTCCGTTCAAACCTTCACCGTGGTGGTAGTGCTACATTAGTTCGCATTACTCCAGAAGAGCGCAAAACAGCAGTTGCTGCAGCTAAGTCAATGGGCTTAAACGTAGCAGGTGTCGATTTACTTCGTTCGTCGCGTGGTCCACTTGTGATGGAAGTAAACTCATCACCAGGTCTTGAAGGTATTGAAATAGCGACAGGTAAAGATATTGCGGGCATGGTGATTGACTTCATCGAAAAAAATGCTTCAAGTAAAGGAACGGCAACACGTGGCAAAGGTTAAAATTAACCGCCCTTTCACTTTATTAGGTGAAAGCATTGGCGTAGGTGAGCGTAAAACACTTGCCTTGGAGGCAGCTAAACTTTACACCCATTCACCTCTTAATATTCCAATCGAGGTGGTTAACGGTGTGATGGAAGGGCCTGTGCTAATGGTCTGTGCTGCTATTCATGGCGATGAATTAAATGGCGTTGAAGTTGTGCGCCAGTTACTTGCTAAAATAGATCCTAGTCAGCTACGTGGCACGTTGATAGCTGTGCCCATTGTTAATGTGTTTGGTTTTATTCACAAGTCGCGTTACTTACCAGACAGACGCGATATGAACCGTAGTTTTCCTGGTTCTGAGCGAGGCTCGCTTGCTGGGCGAATGGCGTATATGTTTTTTAATAAAGTAGCCGTGCATTGCACGCATATTATTGACTTACATACGGGGGCTATTCACCGAACTAACTTACCGCAAATTCGCGCTAATTTAGCAGATCAAGCAACTGCCGATATGGCTAAGGCCTTTGGCACGCCAGCGGTTATTGATGCCTCATTACGAAATGGTTCATTGCGTAGTGAAGCTGCAAACTTAGGTATACCTGTTATAACTTATGAAGCGGGTGAGGCACTGCGCTTTGACCCTATTGCTATTGCAGCCGGTGTGCAGGGTGTTGATTATGTTATGCGTCATTTAAAAATGATCCGTGGCAAGCGTCCTAAAAAATTACCAGATCCTATTATTGCTGGCTCGACTAGTTGGATACGCGCTGAAGTTGATGGCATTGTACGTGCACAAGTGTCGTTAGGTGAACGTGTAGTCAAGGGTCAGGTACTTGCTTATATTAGTAACCCATTAGGTGATTCAGAGCTTGAGCTTTTAGCGCCTAAAGGCGGTATTGTTATTGGTCAGCAAACGATGCCATTGGTAAATGAGGGGGATGCAGTATTTCATCTTGCTTATTTTGCTAGTGATAATAGTTTAGTAGAGCAGCAGTTAGAGAGCTTCATAGACGAAATCAATGATTTAGATGACGAGCTAAAAACAGCTGAGCTAAATAATTAATTTATAAAAAGCCGTTTTAGTGACGACTAAAGCGGCTTTTTTGTATGTGCAGGTTTTAATTTAGGGTTTTTTAGGGCCAATAATACGTTTTATAACAGGTGTTTTTGTTGGTTTGGGTTGTTTATTTAAAACCAGTACGGGACGAGTTACAAAAAGGTTATTAGGATAAATAACACGGTGCCCGTCAATGTGCTCCAGTACAACGTTCATTAAGCCCATTTCTACAATCCGGCCTTCCACATGATTAGCACCATCAATAATTCGCACCCAATAGCCAACGCGACAATCGTTTTGAATAAACATTAACAAAAATGCAGTAAGATTACTTAATAACGACCATGCAGCAAAAAGCGCCACACCTAGCATAGCAAACAATGAAGAGCCAAGAACAAGTAAGCCACGCAACTCAATACCCCAAAACACTAGTACTAAACAGAGCATTACAATGGCAAGTATAATTTTTAACAGGAGTTCTGCACGGTATTTACGATGTATATCGACTTTACCCTTAATTGCCTTTTCGAGTAATTTTTTTGTCAGCTTTAATAACACAGGAAAAAGCAATAAGGCTATTAAGGTTACAATGAGCTTATATTGCGTGCCAAATAACTCTAAAATTTCTAACGGTTCCAAAATACGCTCTCAAATCAATTATAAGCATTAATTAAGTAGATAGTTTAACGTCTTAGTATGCAACGAAATAGTTATTTCGTGTAACTATCAACTTAAATATAGGGTGATTTAATTCGTTAAATTGCTAATACTTATGCCGATTTTTTGGCTATCTAAAACGATTTTTTTACATTGACTAACCATTGTACTGAGTCTGCATCGCCGTCACTGTCAAGGGGAGCTGCTACATCAATGTGGATCATGGTGCCTGCATTGGCTCTGCTTGGCGCAAGGCGTAGACCCACGCCTACATTTTTTAGCACGTGATTATTTTCGCCATTATTTTTACCGTTAAACCATGCTCGCCCTATATCGAGAAATCCAGCACCACCGACTTTAAATAGCTGAAGCAGATCGTATTCCCAGTAATAACGCTTTTCTAAGCTGAATAAAAAGCTACGATCACCGTGTTGATAATCCATTGGATAACCGCGCAGTCCAGTTTCACCGCCTAAAGTAAGTTGCTGATCAGCAGTGAGGTTTTTTGCATACTGCAAGCGTCCTTTTATATACCAAGACTCATCAATACTGGTATTTAAATAATATTGAATTTGGCTGGTGGCTTTAAAGTTTTCGAGTTGTTTATCTTCTTTATTCCAATAACCTTCAATATCGGTATTAAAACGCCATAGCGTATTATCGCCAGTAAAGTGTGCTTTTTTGAAACTAAAAGAATAGACAGCGCGGCTGTCATCATCGCTCAGTGACTCATCTGAATAACCAAGTAAAGCTTTAACATTCCAGCCTAGGTTTAAATCTTCAGTACGATAGATACTGTCGAAGTTGCGCACTTTTATAAAGTTATCTTCAAACCAATGACCGCTGATGTAAGGGTAACTTAAGCTTCTGTTTTTTGCTAACGGCGCAAAGGTTGTGTCTATTGCTTTAAATGTATGCTGCTCATCTACGTAGCCTAAGCTTATGCGCTGGGTCCAATTATTATTTAGTGTTTTAGAATGGCCTATGTATGCGCTATTTAAATCGGTTGTTTGATCAAATTCACTAAACTCTTCCCCTCTTCGATATAGCGACTCTTCGCGCTGCTCAGAGTAACTTAAAATACCATAACTAAAAGGTGTATCTATCGCATAAAACGGGTAGGTTAGTTCGAGCAAATGACGTTTTCCATCACTATTATCGGCATATTCTAATCGGCCACGGTATCGGCTAGAAAAAATGTTAGGATCATCATACACAAATAAATAACCATTGCGGTCACTGTCTGTGGTACGCGAAAACGACAAACGTTTACCCCAACCAAACAGGTTTGATTCTCTAAAACCTATACTCGATTTATTTTCACCACCACTACGGCTAAAATTTACTTCGGGTAATAAAGTCCATAAATCACGGGTCACTACGTTTACATTAATGTCGCCATCGCAGTTTTCAGTTGCGCTGATTTGAGCGTCATACAAATAGCCTTCTTTTCTAAGAAGACGTTCTGATTCAGCCAGTTTTTTAGCATCGTATTTATCGCCTTCAGTAAATAGCAATAAGTTTGTAATTACCTCAGGCTCTGTTTGTATATGAGCGCGGTTTGCAAAGCGAAACAGTGCATTATTTTCAGCTTCTAATTCAGTATTAAATACATTGAGTTGCTTAAGCGAAATGGTTGCAATCTTTGCGCCGGGCTTGGCTGCAATAAGGATTGTATTATCGTTTAGCTGACGACGTAAATTGTTATCATCAGAGTTTTTTAATTTTTCAATTGGGCAGCCGCTATCAGCATTAGTTTGCGCTAATGCGTTGGGAATAAAAAAGCTTAAAATACTTAAGCTAATATAATAATGTGCTATCCGCTTTTTATTAACCATTTAAACTCTTTATTGTTTCGTAGCAAATGACTACCGTGATATCAGCTTACATCATTGTTATAAAAATGTAAGTTAAAAGTATTGAGTAAAGAAATAAAATATAGTCAATTATTAGGGGAGTGTTTATAAGTTAGTTCTAGGTTGAACTTCGTAGCGGCGATGGGATTATTTACTAAAACGTATTTTTAACGGAGTAAGTAGGGTATAAAAAACTTACTCGATTTTATACCAATATACGTTTATGAAATAATGCCGACGCGGTGATTTAGACAACGAGGGCAAACCATAAGCAGCTTCTTAACTTAAATAAAAAGTAAGGGCAGCAAGTAAGTGTTCGGCATCGAAACCTTCGCCATTGATCCACGTGCTCTCGCTGTAATGTTCAAAATTTAAATTAAAAGTTTGCAGCTGATAAGTAAACCTAATTTGGTGACGATCCGCTCCAGCAGAGTATTCATTAATTGTTATTTCATCAGAATGTAAAAACAAAGAACCCCATATTTCAAAGTCCTCATCATGAGGGGCCTCTTGTGGGTGTATGGTAATACACTTATGAATGTGGTTGTATTCTATTTTGGTCATAACACTCTTATTGGGTAGCTAAATAATGTCGAATTGCAGTTAAAAAGGCACCGCCGTATTTATTTAATTTGGTAAATCCAACCCCCGACACCTTCAAAAATTCGCTATCGTTTGTAGGCATAAGCTGCGCCATTTCGGCTAATGTTTTATCGTTAAATACAACATAAGGTGGAACATCATCGGCATCAGCAAGCTCTTTACGCAACGCTCTTAAACGGGCGAACAGTTTTTTATCGTAGTTAAACTGTGCGAGTTTATCTTGGTAAACGTGCTTAGCTTGCAGGCGAGGCTCAGCGAGTTGCAGTGCATATTCGCTTTTTAAAATAGCGCGAGCTGCTTCTGTTAAACGAAGTGATGCACCTTGCGTTATATCTTGGCTAAGCAAGCCTTGATGAATTAGCTGACGTAAAATACTGAGCCAAAACTCACTGCTTTTATCCTTACCTATGCCATAGGTACTTAGCTCGTGATGGTTGTTATCGCGTATACGGCTAGTATTTGCGCCGCGCAGTAGTTCAACAATGTAACCAAGACCAAAGCGTTGATCGGCTCTATATACACAGGATAGGGCTTGTTGGGCTACCAAGGTACCATCAAAGCTTTTTGGCGGATTTAAGCAAATATCGCAGTTACCACAAGGTTCGCGTTGGTATTCACTAAAGTAATTGAGCAAAATCTGGCGACGACATGTTTGTGCTTCAGCAAAACTTGCCATTGCATTGAAGCGCTGCTCTTCTACGCGACGACGTTGTTCGTCGTCTATATCTTCAAAAAAACGCCTAACACGGCCAATGTCGGCCGGATCAAAGTACATAATAGCCTCTGCAGCAAGGCCATCTCGCCCAGCACGTCCAGTCTCTTGATAATACGACTCTATACTTTTTGGAATATCGTAATGCAACACAAAACGTACGTTAGGTTTATTAATACCCATACCAAAGGCAACGGTTGCCACCACAATTTGAATATCGTCACGGGCAAAGCCAGTTTGTACAAATTGGCGTTGCTCGTTACTCATACCAGCGTGATAGGCGGCGGCATTTAGCCCTGCATCGGCCAGCTTTTCAGCAATATCATCTACACGTTTTCGGCTAGTGCAATAAATAATTCCGCTTTGGCTTTTTTGTTCTTTTAAGTAGCGCAGCAGTTGCACCATAGGTTTAAATTTTTCTTCTATGGTGTAACGAATATTAGGGCGATCAAAGCTGCCAGTGTGAATATACGGCTGTTGTAACTTTAATTGTGCAACAATATCGAAACGGGTGGCTTTATCTGCTGTGGCAGTGAGCGCCATCATGGGTACATGTGCAAAACGCTGTTTTAGTTCGTTTAAACGAAAGTAGTGTGGTCTGAAATCGTGGCCCCAATGTGATACACAATGGGCTTCATCTATAGCAAACAAACTTACATTTAAATGTGATAAACGCTCTAAAAAATCGCGCTGCAATACTTTTTCAGGTGCTACGTATAAGAGTTTAATTAACCCCTGATGAAGTTGTTGATACACCAACTGCTGCTCTTCACGTGCTAAGCTGTTATTAACGTACGCAGCTTTTACACCAAGTGCTTGTAGTTGAGTGACCTGATCTTGCATTAGTGATATGAGCGGAGATATAACAATGGTTACGCCTTCAAGCACTAAAGCCGGAATTTGATAACATACCGATTTACCACCGCCAGTAGGCAGTAATACAAGCGAATCTTGCCCATTTAGAGCCGCATCGATAACTGCTTTTTGACCGTCACGAAATTCGCTGTAGCCAAACACTTGTTTGAGGACAGTTTCAGGTTTGCGCACTAGTGTGCTTGAAGATAGTGTTGATGTATTCATTGGCGGGTATTTTAGTGGTTTTTTAGTGAGATGTCTTTAGCTGAATTACTTAACCTTACCCCTATTGTAAGTAAATTTAACTCTGCTAGGGTCTGTTGATCTTTGTGGATTGAAATTTGTTCAGACTAGGGGCTATTTAATCGCGGCGCGAGGTTTGTAACCTAGTGGGCTAAGTAAAAACCGAGCAACAAAGAGTAAATAGCCCCTAGGAAGAACCCTTTGGGCAGCGCCTGTTTGTCATTAATGCTACGTTATCGCCCATTTATGGGGAATAACCACACTACATAGGCTCTGCCTTGCCTAAATACCAAACAGACTGCTGTAAATTTAACCTTGAAAGATCAACAGCCCCTAGGGCGTGTTGATCTTTGTGGATTGAAATTTGTTCAATCTAGGGGCGATTAAATCGCGGCGCGAAGTTTGTAACCTAGCGGGCTAAGTAAAAACCGAGCAACAAAGAGTTAATCGTCCCTAGAAAGAACCCAAAGGGCAGCGCATGTTTGGTATTTATGCTGCGTTATCGCCTATTTATGGGGAATACCACACTACATAGGCTCTGCCTTGCCTAAAAACCAAACATACTGCTGCAAATTCACCCACCAAAGATCAACACGCCCTAGTGTTGAAATAGCTTTTTAATATCAGGCTTATTTAAAATGACTTAACGAGAGCCTCGTAGTTTTGCTTAAGTTATGCTTTACTCATCGTACCAGTTTAAGCATAGAGAATAATAATGAATAAAGAAATGTTAATTGAACAAGTAGGGGCATTGTTTGTAAACGCGATGCCGTTCAATCAATTTTTAAAAATCTCGATTGAATCATTAAGCCCAGAGCAGGCCAAAATTACATTTCCTTGGCAGGATGTATTAATCGGCAACCCAGCCCAAAAAATATTACACGGTGGTGTTATCTCTGCTGTGCTCGATAACGTTGGAGGGATGCTCGCTGCCGCCAGTGTAATTGATAAGCTCACTGATTTTGATATACAAAGCGTGCAACAAAAATTAGCAACGCTTGGCACCATCGATATGCGCACCGATTATTTACGCCCAGGTAAGGGGGAGGTATTTACTGCGAGCGCCACACTTATTCGTTCTGGTAACAAGGTGTGTGTATGTCGTATGGAATTACATAATGAACAAGCGATTCAAATCGCTTTTGGTACAGGCACGTATTTAGTTGGATAAAACAGCAATGGCAAGTAGACTAGCGACCTTTTAAATCACTAAGTGTTTATTATGTCGATTGATACTGAACAGCGTAAAGGTGCTATTTTTGCTTGTCTTGCTTTTTTTATGTGGGGTCTTGCGCCAATATATTTTAAGTTGCTTCAGCATGTTTCTGCGTTTGAAATTTTAATGCATCGAGTTGTTTGGTCGGTTGCATTTTTAGTATTAGTAGTGAGCGTTTTAAGATATTGGGATAAAGTTAAGCGCATTGTTGTGCAACCTAAGCTTTTGTTTATGCTTGTTATTACTTCCGCATTACTTGGGTTTAATTGGGGGCTATTTATATGGGCTATAAATAACAACCACATGCTTGATGCAAGTTTAGGCTATTACATTAATCCTCTTTTAAATGTTCTGTTGGGTATGCTTTTTTTAGGTGAGCGCCTGCGTAAATTTCAAGGTGTTGCTGTAGCGCTTGCGTTTACGGGGGTGTTATTGCAATTAATTAGTTTTGGCTCGTTTCCTGTGGTGGCTTTTTCGTTGGCGATATCGTTTGCACTTTATGGTTTGTTACGTAAAAAACTACCGGTTGAAGCCCTACCTGGCATATTGCTAGAAGCAATTATTTTGCTACCAGTCGCCCTCATTTACTGGTGGTTAATGGCACCTTCTGCTACATCAAACTTATCTGCAAACGATTGGTACACTAGTGTATTACTTATTAGTGCAGGTATAGTAACAACACTGCCGCTACTTTGCTTTACCGGCGCAGCAAAACGCTTGCAATATACTACCTTGGGCTTTTTCCAGTATATTGGGCCAAGCCTCATGTTTATTTTAGCTGTAGTGTTTTATGGTGAAGTATTTGACGCTGAAAGATTAATTACATTTGCATGTATTTGGAGCGCGTTAGCTATTTTTAGTTGGGATTCATATCATCAGTCACGCAAACGAAAAAAAGCGGCTATTACAGCCGCAGAAGTGGTTTAGCTAACCACTCTATTTCGTCCAGACTCTTTGGCGTCGTATAGTTTTAAGTCGGCCTGTTTTAATAATTCATCGATTTGATAAACAGGTCCAATTGAAAAGCCAATAGAGAGCGTAAACTTAATTTTAGCTTTGCTAAACTCTTGGCTGTTTGTTTCGATAAAATACCTAAAGCCTTCTAATCTTTTAAGCGCTTCTTGCTTATCGGTATCGGCAAAATAAACAGCAAACTCTTCGCCACCCAAGCGTGCCACTAAATACTTTTTAAAGTATTTGCTAAAACAAATAGATAAACCTTTTAACACTTCGTCGCCAATATCATGGCCATAGGTATCGTTGATTGCTTTAAAGTGATCAATATCCAGCATCGCTAATGCGCCATTGCCTTCATCAAGTTCAATTTTTTTAAGGGACTTTCTTGCCTCTTCAAAAAAGTAACGACGGTTAGGTAATTTAGTAAGGTAGTCAGTATTAGCTTGCTTTTTTATGGTTGCTATAAGCGTTAACATATCGACGTTTTGGCTAAGCCTGCAATAAAACTCTTCACTATTGAAAGGTTTATGTAAGTAATCATTTGCGCCATTTTTTAAAAACAGCGTCGATAAATCAGATGAATCAGCGCCTGAGATACCAATTATTGCTTTCTCATCATTGTTATATAAACGGCGTATTTCGGTACATAACTCATCACCATTCATATTTGGCATTTCATTATCAGTAATAATAACAGAGATATCAGGGGCTGCCTCAAGCATGGCAAGTGCTTCTTTTCCATCTTCAGCTTGTAATGTTTGGTATTTATGACGTGTCAGTAGGCTACAAATATAATGTCGTGTAGGTGCAGAGTCATCAACAACTAGCACTTTTATATCTTCGTTTCGAGGGAGTCTTAATAATTGTTTTTCGAGATACTGATAAGCTTGTTTATTCTCTTTAATGATGTAATCAATTATTGGGTATTTTTCTACTGTTTCACGGGTTTTTTTGTCGATATTACCCGTCATAACAATTGTAGGAATTTCGGCCTGTACAGTACAGGGTACTGCTTCACCTGACGGGGCGTCGGGTAAAATATAATCGACAACAGCACAAAAGTAGTTATTCTTACTTATAAGTTCTTTTGTCTGTGCCAATGATTCTGCTATATCAACCTCATACCCAGCCTTAAGCGCGATGTGCTTTTGCACTCGCGCGATTGTTGGCGTATCTTCAACTATCAGTAATTTTCGCGTCACGTAACAACCTTGTTTATATTTTGCAAAATTATTTGCTTATATAAGTTGTAACTGCTAAAACGCAAAAAAGCAAATAACTTAGGTACTTACAGGCTATCAGATTCAGAGTAATAGTCTTGGCTAATAGGCACTGGGTTTGATATTTTTGAGCGACCAAATAATGTATGGAATTTAGTTTTACAAGTCGTTAGCTTTAAGTATTTAACCCAAGTGCGCTCGACTGGATTGGTTGGTTCTTGTGAGCCAGTTACCACGGCTAAAAACTGTTTTTGGTGTTCATTTTGCGGTTCAATTGTCTTGCTGTATAAACCTTTTAAAATAACGCCGTGTTGCTCTAAGATACTGGCTTCTAATAAGGTGAAGTTTCCGCTGCGGCTAAAGCCTCGTGGAAAATTCTGATCATCATAAAATTGACGTTGGCTAACAAATGCTTGGCGTAGTAATGAAATGTTATTGCTCATAGCTTTATCCTCATACCCTATTAATTAGCTGGAGTATGATGCAAGTTTGGCAATTTATTAAACAAATTATTTTTATCGTGAGGATAAAAAATTGGATATCGATTTATTAAAAACATTTGTTGAAGTCGTGCGCACACGCCACTTCGGTAAAGCGGCCGAAAACCTTTACATTACGCAGTCTGCAGTAAGTTTTAGAATTCGTCAATTAGAGCAAGGGCTTGGTGTTAATTTATTTATACGCCAGCGTAATAATATTCAACTCACAGCACCGGGTGAGCGTTTATTGCCGCATGCGCAAATGATTATTACGGGTATGCAACGTGCTAAAGTTGATGTTGCACTTGCTGATAACATGCACAAACAAATTAGCTTAGCTGGAACGCCTAATATTTGGGATGCATTCTTACAATTCGGTATTACTAACATTGTATCGGCCATGCCGGGCGTGTCGTTGGTCGCTGAAGTTAAAGCACAACAAGAAAGTACTCGTTTATTGCTAGAGCGTACGCTCGATTTAGCTATTTTATTTGATCCCCCTAAAGTAGATGAGCTTGTTGTTGAGCGTATTTGTGAACTGCCAATCATTCCCGTGAGTGGGTACGATACTGCAACTAACGAGAACTTTTTTGACAACCAATATGTGTATGTTGATTGGGGGACTACTTTCTCACTTTGGCATGCTCGTCAATTCACTGGTAAAACACCGCCTTACTTTAGAACTAGCACAGGGCGTATTGCACTTGATTTAATATTGCAATGTGGCGGTAGTGCATTTATACCTAAAGTATTAGTAGAAGGGCATTTAGAAACTGGTGAGTTATTTCATGTAAAAGATGTAGAAAATACGTCAAGGGATGTATTTATTGCCTATCATAGAGATAACGAACAGAAAGAGTTAATAGAAACCTTAGTTAGCTTGTTAACGCAAATGACGCCAAGCCTGTCGTTAAAATAGGTAAGTAGGTGCGGTCGTTTATTTGATTTTCATGTTGTTTTGGTTTCATATTTAATGCATTTTTATTAATTAAAAAAGACATTAATATTTCCATTGTAATATTAGTGTCATTTAGCGGTGACAAAATGCAGCTGTTTTAAAAAATTAGTCTTTTGTGATTATCCAAGGAAATAACATGAAATTTGTAAAATCGAGCTTATGCTTAGCACTATTAAGTGGTTTATCTTTTAATGCAATCGCGGATGTCGACGTGTACGGTAAAGCGAACGTAACGGTACAGTCATCTGATGATGGTGAAGGGTCTTTTACTGAGATTAAAAGTAATGCATCTCGTTTTGGCTTAAAGGGTTCTGAAAAAATAAATGACGGCTTAGAAGCTGTTTATAAGTTTGAATTTCAAGTAGATGTGTCTGATGCTGATTCAAAAGGCGATAATGACGATAACATTTCTGCGCGTAACCAATACGTTGGCTTAAAAGGTGCGTTCGGTCAAGTTGTAATTGGACGTAATGATACTGCACTTAAACAATCTCAAGGTAAGTTAGATTTATTTAATGACCTTGAAGGCGATATTAAAAATGTATTTAAAGGTGAAAATCGTTTAGGTGATTCAGTTAGCTATTCATCAAACTCATACGAAGGTTTTAAAGTACTTGCTACTTTTATTGCCGAAGATGACGTGGATGCAGATAATGGTTATTCAATGGCTGTTACTTACGGTGATGTTGCACTTAAAAAGAGTGCAGTATATGCATCTATTGCGGCTGATAGTGAAGTAAATGGCTACGATGTAGTACGTGCGTCAATTCAAGGTAAAATTGAAGGCTTTAAATTGGGCGCAATGTACCAAACACAAGAAAAAGTAGACGGTAGCGCAGAAGCTGATGGTTATTTAGTAAATGCGGCTTACAGCATGGGTAGCAATACTTTTAAAGTGCAATATCAAGCTATGGATTTTGACGACAGTAATGATAAGTCAGCAATTTCAGTGGGCATTGATCACAAATTAAATAAAAACATTAAAGTATTTGGTTTTTACTCAAGCTTCGATATGGACAACAATGTTGACCAAGATTACCTAGGCTTGGGTATGGAATACAAGTTTTAACGATTAGTTAAAACACTCCCTTTTTAACCGCACTCTTTTAAGTGCGGTTTTTTTTGCTTTAAATTATTTACTTAGCCGCCCATAATAGACATTCATTTGGAATGAGGTGAGAGACCTCGACTGTTCCCGCAACTGTAATTAGCGCAAAGCTTTAAGTCAGATACAAATGGTATAATACCAATTTTATTAAAAACATGATCTTTCTAGCAAATTAAGTAACTTACTCACTGCGTTAAAAATTATTCATATAGAACAAGTATATGTCATAATTTTTACCTTGTTATTGTGCTATTTCTTTGTCGCTATAATAAATCACTAATTTAGTGCAATTGGTACGAATTCTTTTAACGAGCGGGTTTACTCATTTTTTCTTGTAGTGCATTAGTATTTTTATCGCATTTTTAGTGAGTTTAACCCCGTCTAGGACTGACTATTGCACACTCAAACGCCATTAAATACACCATTACTAAACGTTAAAAACGTATCATGGGATATTGGTAATAAAACGATCCTTAAAAAAATAAACCTTAAAATAACCACAGGTAAATTTGTTGGTTTGATTGGTCCCAATGGCGCAGGAAAATCGAGCTTATTGCGTTGTTTATATCGTTTTAATAAACCAACTGAAGGTGTTATAGAATTTAACAACACCGATATTTGGCAGCTAAAAAGTGATGAGTACGCAAAAAAAGTAGCGGTTGTTTTACAAGAAACCCCGTCGCAATTTAACTTAAGCGTATTTGACGTTATTACGCTTGGGCTAACGCCTCATAAATCGCTATTTAGCTCAATAACTAACATTGATAAACAAAAAATCATCCAAGCTATTAACACCGTAGGGTTGGCAGATCATAGTGATCAAAGCTTTGAATCACTTTCAGGTGGTGAAAAGCAAAGGGCGCTTATTGCCCGCGCCATAGTCCAGCAACCTCAATTGTTAATAATGGACGAGCCTACCAGCCATTTGGATGTTAAATATCAAATACAGGTAATGGAGCTGGCTAAATCGTTGGGTGTTACGGTATTTGCATCGTTTCATGATCTCAATTTAGCTTCTGCAATGTGCGATGAACTAGTGGTTATTAAAAACGGTGAAATTACGCATTCAGGCACGCCTACAGAGGTATTAACCGAAAATATGCTCGGTGAGGTTTTTGGTGTCTGCGCTCAAGTAAATAACCACCCACAGCTATCGCAATCTGGAAGTAGCATCCCTCATATCACTTATTTTTACGGTTATGAATAATATGAGCGCTGTTGATACTCGCCACTCATTTGCGCTATTTATAAGTGCTGCAGCTGCTTTATTTAGCTTATTTGCAGCACTTAGTTTTGGCGCAGCAGAGATCTCATTGCAAGATGTACTTAATAGTTTTTTGCTCTCAAATGATGCCTCTTTTAATACGCGTATTATTTACGAGCTAAGAATGCCACGTACATTACTCGCCTTTTTAGCCGGCTCTGGTTTAGCCATTGCGGGGCTTATTTTACAAACGGTAACGCGCAATCCGTTAGCCGATCCTTACTTATTTGGGATATCGTCGGGTGCCTCTTTTGGGGTGGTGTTACTTATGGCGCTATCCGGCATTAGCGCCGGTTTTATGTTATCGGCAGCGGCATTGTTAGGTAGTTTACTCGCTATGAGTTTATTAATACTTATTGCAGGTAGGCAACAAAGTGCACAGGTAGAATCAATGTTATTAGCAGGCGTTGCTCTGTCGTTTTTATTTAGCGCGTTTACCAGCTTATTGCTTTATTGGAGCGATCCTCAGGCGGTAGCCGCTATTTTATTTTGGACGCTGGGCAGCTTTGCGCGTGCGCAGTGGGCTACGCTTTGGTTGCCTTTATTGGTAATCGCATTATGTACATTTTTAATGCTGAGTTTTAGAAGGCAACTCAATGCCATGCTACTTGGCGATGAAAGTGCAATTACATTAGGCGTAAGAGTGCAGCGCTTTAGAATCCTCATGCTGGTTTTAAGTTCGCTAATTACCGCTGTGCTGGTGGCTATGTGCGGCGGCATAGGATTTGTAGGGTTAATGGTGCCACATATTGTGCGCTTTTTTATATCTCAAGGCTCCATAACTGGATTACTGGTAACCAGCTTGGTGGGTGGTACATTTATGGTGTGGGTTGATGTACTTTCGCGTTCATTACTAAAAAACCAAGAGTTACCCGTCGGTGTTATTACTGCTGCTATTGGTAGCGTGTTCTTTTTAAGTTTGTTATTTTTTAGAAAATCAAAGGTGTAACTCCATGAAAACCTTAATGGTGCAAGGCACTACATCAGACGCAGGTAAAAGTACCTTAGTTGCAGCGCTTTGTAGAGTGTTTGCCAAGCGAGGGATAAATGTTGCGCCCTTTAAACCTCAAAATATGGCACTCAATAGCGCCGTAACTAAAGATGGCGGCGAAATTGGCCGCGCCCAAGCACTACAAGCAATAGCTGCAAAGGTGGAGCCCGAAATCGACTTTAACCCTATATTACTTAAGCCTAATAGCGACACTGGCGCACAAGTGATTATTCACGGAAAAGCGATAAGTAATATGGAAGCGGGTGCTTATCATAATTATAAAAAAGTGGCGATGGATGCGGTAATTACTTCACATAACCGCTTAGCGAAACGTTTTGATTTACTACTCGTTGAAGGAGCAGGTAGCCCTGCTGAAATAAACCTGCGTGAAAATGACATTGCTAATATGGGGTACGCCGAAGAGGTAGATTGCCCTGTAATTATCATTGCCGATATTGATAAAGGGGGTGTGTTTGCCCATTTAGTGGGCACGCTTGCGTTGTTAAGCGAGTCAGAAAAAGCGCGTGTAAAAGGCTTTGTTATAAACCGCTTTAGAGGCGATATCAGTTTACTGCAAGGCGGGCTTGATTGGCTTGAAGACTATACAAATAAACCCGTACTTGGTGTATTACCTTATTTGCACGGCTTAGCACTTGACGCAGAAGACGCTGTCGCAATTGATAATAACGTAACTAACGCCACAATTAATATTGCAGTGTTGCTCGTTCCACACATTAGTAATCACACCGATTTTGATGCACTGCGTTTGCACCCACATATTAATATAAATTATGTATGCCACACGCAAACGATCCCAGACGTTGATCTGATCATTCTACCAGGCAGTAAAAACGTGCTAGGTGATCTAACCTTTTTAAAAAATGAAGGTTGGGACACACAAATTAAGCGTCATTTACGCTATGGTGGCAAAGTACTTGGTATTTGTGGTGGCATGCAAATGCTGGGCAATACGCTCAACGATCCCGATGGTATTGAGTCGTCATTAAAACAAGTAAATGGACTTGCCCTATGCGACTTTGAAACCACGCTGGCAACGCAAAAAGTATTAACTAAAATAACCGCTACACTGCTTTTAAATAACCAATCAACCCCCTGTAGTGGTTACGAAATACATGCAGGAATTAGCCAGGGTACAGCGCTTAATAAGCCATTTTTAAGCTTTGATGAAAGTCACCCCCATAGTTTTGCGTTTGATGGTTTTATTAGCGATGATAACGCCATTGCAGGCACTTATTTACATGGCTTGTTTGATGAAGCCGATGCTACATCGCAAATTTTAAAATGGGTAAAACCAAGCGCCTCAATTAATCCAATTAGTATTGTTGATCACCGTGAGCAGCAGTTAGAACGATTAGCAACCATGTGCGAAACGCATTTAAACATACAGCAAATTATCTCGATTTATGAAGGGCACAATAATGACTGAACAAAACAACGATAAGCACAAGCAGCGCCAACAAAAAGTAAAAGAACAAGTGGATGCACGTGTTGCCGCCGCACAAGATGTAAAAGGTATTTTTCAGGTAATTACCGGTAACGGTAAAGGTAAATCAACCTCGGGCTTTGGCGTTGTAGCACGCTGTGTGGGACATGGTAAAAAAGCGGCCGTTTGCCAATATATAAAAGGTACTTGGGAGTGCGGCGAGCGTAATTTATTACAAGGAGCAGGCGTTGAATTTGTTGTAATGAACACCGGTTTTACCTGGGATACGCAAAATAAAGAAGCCGATACTGCAGCCGCGCAGGCAACATGGCAAGAGTCAAAACGTATGCTTGCTGATAGCAGTATTGATTTAGTATTACTTGATGAGCTTACGTATATGGTGACCTATGGCTATGTAGATTTAGATGAAGTAGTAATGGCGCTGAATAACCGCCCGCCAATGCAGTCGGTTATTATTACAGGGCGTGCAGCGCATCGTACTTTAACAGACCTTGCCGATACAGTAAGCGAAGTGCGTAATGTAAAACACGCATTCGACTCAGGTATAAAAGCGCTTGAAGGGTTTGATTACTAATGTTTAGAGCGTTTTTTATTGGGCTACTGTTTTTTAGCGTATCGAGTAATACATTTGCAGAGCAGGTAGAGGATTCTAAAAAGCTGCGAATAATTGCCCTTGCACCGCACATAGTCGAAAACCTATTTGCCATCGGGGCGGGCGATAATATCGTGGGTACAGTTGATTATGCTGATTACCCTGCTGAGGCCCAAAGTATTGAGCGCATTGGGGGTTATTACGGTATCTCCCTTGAAAAAGTATTGGCGCTTAAACCCGACTTAGTTATTGCGTGGAAAAGTGGAAATCAAAGCGAAGATTTAGCCCAAATAGAGCGCCTAGGTATAAAAGTATATTTGAGTAACCCAACCACAATCGACGCTGTTGCCGACGAGTTACTTACTTTTGGTGAATTTACAGGAAATATTGAGCAAAGCCAACAAGCCGCTAACGCATTTAAACAAAAGCTAAACGCGATTGTTAAAAGCCAGCTAGGTAAAAAAAATATAACTGGGTTTTATCAGTTATGGCCAGAACCTATGATGTCAGTAGGCAAAAATACATGGATCAGCCAGCTAATAGAAACATGCCATGTAAGTAATGTATTTGCACAGAGCGTTACAGATTATCCGCAAATTAGTATCGAAAATGTCATTGTTACCAAGCCACAAGTTATCATTATCCCTGATGAAAAATCAAAAACGCCACAACCAGTTGTTAATTGGCAAAAATGGCCAGAAGTACCAGCCGTTAAAAATGGTCAATTTATTAGCGTAAATGCCGACTTATTACATCGTTTTTCGCCGCGTATGCTAGATGGGCTGGCTGATATGTGTGATAAAATAGACGCATCACGTAAACAGATTAAGAGTATACAATGAGCGATTGGGCTAAATTTTTAGAAAGTGAATTGCAGCAACCTTACATGCAACAAACGTTAGAGTATGTGGCTAATCGCCGCAATGAAGGTGTTGCTGTTTATCCGCCTGAACCTCAAGTGTTTAGTGCTTTTGATGCCACAGCGCTTAATAACATCCGCGTTGTCATTTTAGGGCAAGACCCATACCACGGTGAAGGGCAAGCGCATGGTTTGTGTTTTTCGGTATTGCCTGATGTAAAAAAACTGCCGCCGTCGCTTAAAAATATGTATAAAGAGTTAGCTACCGACATTACTGGTTTTACTATTCCAGATCACGGGTTCCTGCAAAGTTGGGCAGATCAGGGCGTATTTTTACTCAATACCGTATTGACCGTTGAGCAAGGGCAAGCGCATTCTCACAAGCATTTAGGATGGGAGCAATTTACCGATAATGTAATTGCACATATTAATAAGTACTGCGAAGGTGTGGTATTTATTTTATGGGGTGCACATGCACAAAAAAAAGGTAAGGGTATAGACAGCGCTCGCCATCATGTTTTAAAAGGGCCGCATCCATCGCCGCTTTCGGCGCATAGAGGCTTTTTTGGCTGTAAGCATTTCTCACAAACGAATGAGTTACTACAAGTTCAAAGTGAAAAGCCAATTAACTGGCAAATCTAATTTCTTTCAAAGAGCTCAAATGGTTTAAAAACATTAAAAAAGGCTTCCATATGCTGGAAGCCTTTTTGTTTAGTTGGTGTGTATTGAATTAAAAATCGAGCTCATCAATTGCAATACTGTCTGTAAAATAGTCTAGTTCTTGTAGTTCTTTACGAAGGCGTTGCTTATCTTTTATTGCTTCTATTTCACGCCATTTTCTTTTTTTATTTTTCTGAGAGGTTTTCCGTGTTGTATCAGGACCTTCTAGTATCTCTAATATATCGTTTAGGCTATCCATGAACTTCTCCTATTGATTTTGTGACCTCAAGAATACCTATACCACAGGCCTAGCTAAAATAGAATAAAAAAGTGACAATAATGTTACATAAGTGTGATGTATTGATGAAGGTTTTACTAGATAGAAGTTATTTCAGGCACAAAAAAAACGCCGCAAATGCGACGTTTTTTAAAGTACGTTTGTATCGCAAGTTACATTGCTTTAAAACGTGCTTCTAGTTGTTCTTGTGCATCAGCAAAAGAGCGAATACCTTCAGCTAGCTTTTCAGTTGCCATAGCATCTTGGTTATGTAACCAACGGAACTGCGCTTCTGTAAGCGGCTCTGGTTTTGGCTCTTGTGGAACATCGCTTTCTAGCAAGTATTCCTGTGCGCCTTCAAGGTTGCCTAAATCTTCTAAAAGATTAGGGCTAATAGTTAGCTTGTCACAACCAGTAAGAGCAATAATCTCGCCCGAGTTACGGAAACTAGCACCCATCACAACTGTTTTGTAGTCATGGCGTTTGTAAAATTCAAAAATGCTACGCACAGACTGAACGCCTGGATCTTGTAGCGGATCGGTCGGTTTTTCCATACCGTTAGCAACATGCCAATCTAAAATACGGCCAACAAATGGCGAAATTAGAAATACGTTTGCATCGGCACATGCGCGAGCTTGGGCATCGCTAAATAATAAAGTAAGGTTACATTTAGTGCCTTCTTTTTCTAGCTGCTCAGCGGCTTTAATACCTTCCCACGTAGACGCAACTTTAATTAAAATCTTGTCTTTGCTTACGCCTTCTTTTTCGTAAAGACTCAGTAGGGTATGTGCTTTATCAATCGTAGCTTGGGTATTAAACGAAAGGCGCGCATCTACTTCAGTAGAAATATAACCAGGTACAATGGCGCTAATTTCTTTACCAAGCAATACGGCAAAGTAATCACATGCTAGTTCAAGTTGTTTAGCAGGTTCTTGCTCGGTTTCTTTTGCATAGCTCCAAGCTTTATCTAGGTAAGACTTATATGCTTCAATCTCGCTCGCTTTTAATAAAAGCGACGGGTTTGTGGTTGCATCTTCTGGTTGATGCTTTTTGATCGCTTCAATATCGCCAGTGTCGGCTACGATAGATGAATGTTGTTTTAGCCTTTGTAGAGCTGAAGTCATTTGCTTTCCTCATTCCAAGCAAGTTAAAAGAAAAATCTACACCTTAATATATCTAATCCATACTGCAACAGTGTGACAATGCTTGATAGGTCTTATGTCCTTATCAATAGAAAAACGGCAATGCATGGGTTATTAAGGGAGGATTTATTTAAACAAAACGTGCTTTTCGTTTCATTTAATGTTGAAATTGACATTAAATAAATTACAAGTCAATAGCTAACTATGATCACTGTTATTTCACCTGCAAAAAATCTTGATTACGAAACGCCACCCGCAACAGACAAGTTCACTCAACCTGAATTACTAGAGCACAGCGAAGCGCTCATGAAAGTATGCCGTGAACTAACACCAGCGCAAATTGGCAGTTTAATGAAAATTAGCGATAAGCTCTCTGGGCTTAACGCAGCACGCTTTAGCGAGTGGGCGCAGCCGTTTACACAAAGTAATGCTAAGCAAGCCGTGCTTGCCTTTAATGGCGATGTATACGGCGGTTTGGATGCAAGCACGCTTAAAGCTAGCGAGCTTGATTACGCACAAAGCCACTTACGTATATTGTCGGGTTTATACGGTTTATTAAAACCACTGGATTTAATGCAAGCTTACCGATTAGAAATGGGCACTAAGCTTGAAAATTCACGCGGTAAAAACCTATACGAATTTTGGGGGGGCGTAATAGCTAATAAGTTAAACGACGTATTAAAGGCGCAAGACGCACAATACTTAGTTAACCTTGCTTCAAACGAATATTTTAAAGCGGTTGATAAAAAAGCGCTTAATGCACAAATTATCACTCCGCACTTTAAAGACTGTAAAAATGGCCAATATAAAGTAATTAGTTTTTACGCTAAAAAAGCACGTGGCATGATGGCGCGCTACATTATCGAAAATAAAGTAACGCAGTTAAGCCAACTTAAAGAGTTTACGGTAGCAGGTTATTACTTTAGCCCTGAGGCAACAGTTAAAGAGCTAGAGCCGGTATTTATGCGCGACGAACAAAATTAAAAGCTTCTTGAATTAAATCGCTTTAGCCATGCCATGCATGGCTTTTTTATGCTGGCGCTAAACTTGCTTACCTAAATGGTATTAATGAGAACACTAATTAAATAGGTGCAAATAAAATGATCAGTATACCGTCAATTGGCGATGCCGAAAAACTAATAGAGGAAAAGCTCGGAGGGTGGTTTGACGTGGTTATCAGTCATATCCCTAATTTTATAGTCGCTGTAGTTATAACCATCGTATTTTCAATGTTGGCGCGTTTTGCTGGCCGTTTAATGAAAAACTTGTTGCGCCGATCTCTTGACTCAAAACAAATTGCCGATTTGATGGCGTCAATATTCAAAGTTATTGTACTGTGTGTTGGTTTATTTATCGCGCTCGATTTTATGGGTTTAAAAGGCACGGTAACCTCGTTATTAGCGGGGGCGGGTATTGTTGGTTTAGCCATTGGTTTTGCATTTCAAGATATGACCGAAAACTTAATCGCCGGTATAGCAATGGGTGTGCGCAAGCCATTCAAAACGGGTGATGTGATCGAAACAGACGATGTGTTTGGTTCAGTGCATTCAATAAACCTGCGTAACACGCTCATAGAGAGCTTTCACGGACAGCTCATACTTGTGCCTAATAAAGTGCTATTTAGAAATGTGCTAAAAAATTACAGTACCCTAGGAGTAAGACGTATAGAAGTGCCCGTGGGTATTTCATATGGTGACGATATAGAAAAAGCATCCCAAGTTATTACCGATAAAATTAATGAATTTGATTTTGTTATTCGCAAAGACGAAACCGCCGTATATGCTGAGGGTTTTGGCGATAGCAGCATTAATTTATTGGTATGGTTTTGGATTAAATATCCTGGCGAGCCTGATTTTATGACGGTACGCCACAAAGGCATAGTTGCTGTTAAGCAAGCACTAGATGAAGCCGACATAAGTATCCCATTTCCAATTCGCACACTCGACTTTGGTATTAAAGGCGGCGAAAAGCTCGATGCCATGATCAGCGACAAAATTAATCAGCAATCATCAAATAAAGATAGTGTTGACGGTGCTGACTCTAGCCAAAGTGAATAAGTTAGTGAAACCCATTCGCTAAAAGTATTGGGAAATAGTTACTTACAAGCAGCGCGTTTTTACATGGTAAAAACGCGCTTTTTTTGGTATTTAATTTGTTTTAATTTTTTAATGCGCTAATTTTAAATTAACTATTATTTATTAAGTGCTCATAAATGCCAAATTCAAAAAATAATTTATTTTTAAAAATTAGTCACTGGAGTTTGAAAACTAAATTAACTTTGATTTTTTTATTCGTTGGAATTTTACCTGCACTAATAACGACCACCATTTCTACATTACAATCTAAGTCGCGCGTTGAGCATAATATATCGCAATCGCTTGAAGCAATTAACCAAATTAAACGCACTCAAATTGAGGATTATTTTAAGCAAAAAACGGCTGATATTGAATTATTGGCTATGATTATTCCGCAAATTAATAAAGACAGTTACGACAGCTTTTTCAGCGAATACATTAAAAAATATGGCTATTACGATCTGTTTTTAATTGATGATGAAGGGTTAATTTATTATACCCAAGCAAAAGAATCAGATTACCAAACGAATATTTTAAATGGAAAATACGCGAGTTCAAATTTAGGGACACTTATTCAGGAAGTTAAACTTTCAAAACGTTTTGGTATTGTTGACTACAAACCTTACGCCCCAAGTAATGACGAGCCCGCAGCGTTTATTGCAATACCAGTAGAGAATAGTGAAATTATAGTTGCGTTGCAGCTCTCCAGTGAAGGTACTAATCAAATAATGGGAGTGCGTGATGGCATGGGTAAAACGGGAGAAAGTTATCTCGTTGGCGAAGATAAGTTAATGCGCTCTGATTCGTACCTTGATCCAGAGGGGCACTCTTTAAAAGCAAGCTTTGCAGGTAACGTGAAAAACAATGGTGTTAATACTGACGCTGTTAATTTTGCTCTGAATGGCCAGCAAGGCACTAACCTAATTAAAGATTATAATGGTAACAATGTATTATCTGCTTATAACAGTATAAAAATTGGTAATTTTAACTGGCTTATATTAAGCGAGATAGATGAATCAGAAGCTTTTGAATCGGTTAATCAAGGTATAATTTTTAGTACGATACTTATTGTGGGGGCTGCAATTATTGTTATTTTCATAGGAGTTTTCTTTTCCCGAAAAATAGCAAATCCAATTATTGTTGCTTCTTTATTTGCTGAGAAAGTCGCAGCAGGTGATCTAAGCAGTAATATTAAAGTACATGCCCACGACGAAGTAGGCATGCTACAAGTAGCGTTACACACTATGCTAGAAAACCTACGTAAAATGATCAGTGAGTTATCTAATGTTGCACTTCAGCAAGGCAGTACTGCTACAGAGCTTGCTTCTGTGACTGAGCAAACTAGCTTGGCAGTGACAGAGCAGCAAGCGCAAACTATACAAGTTGTTGCTGCTACAACCGAAATGAGTGCAACTATAAAAGAAATCGCGAGTACAACGTCAAATGCATCTCTGATTTGTGAAAATATTCAGACTATGGCCCGAGAAGGCTCTGAAAATAACGATAGCACTTATAATGCACTTGTTTCTTTAGGTGAAGCAACGCAAGCCACGGCGCAAGAGGTGACCAACCTACGTCATAATTCGGAGAAAATAGTTAACGTATTAAGCGTGATTAAAAAAATAGCAGATCAAACCAATTTACTCGCCTTAAATGCTGCCATTGAAGCTGCACGAGCAGGTGAACAAGGGCGAGGTTTCGCAGTTGTTGCTGATGAAGTACGTAGCCTTGCGAAGTCGACTCAAG
The DNA here is from genome assembly GCF_014905615.1 of Pseudoalteromonas aliena SW19. NCBI lineage: Bacteria > Pseudomonadati > Pseudomonadota > Gammaproteobacteria > Alteromonadales > Pseudoalteromonadaceae > Pseudoalteromonas > Pseudoalteromonas aliena. The sequence continues at coordinate 96,828 of NZ_AQGU01000022.1, read as the reverse complement.
AATCAACTATGGAAATTGAAGTTATCATTGAAGCCGTTGTTAATGCGAGTAATGCAGCAGTAAAAACGATGACGACAAATGTTGATCATACAACCCAAGTTCAGGAAATCGCGAGTAAAGCTAATTTGATTAATAACAAAGTAGCAAAAGAAGTGGATGGGATTTTTGATATGGTTGTTCAAATTGCAGCCGCTTCAGAAGAGCAGACCACCACGATAGATGAAATAGCACGAAATATTGAAGCTATAAATATGGGGATATCTGAAACGGAGCAAGCGGTTAGAGATATTGCAGAATCTAGTAGTGAGCTATCTCGTATGGCGAGTAATTTAAATGATGAAACTCAGAAATTTACTTTATGATAGCAATACATTAGTTATGAAAGTTACAACTAAGCGCTACAAAAAACACAGTAGATGAGTCAATAACAGCCATGCTTGAGGCTATAAACTAGGTGAACGTATTTTTAATATTAGAGAGTGCGTTTATGTATATACATCTTGGAGATAAGCGTAGTAGTTAAAATGTTATATCTCCTTTAAAGGTGTCTGAAATATTTGATAATTTTTGTGTAACGGCTAACCGCTCAAAAATTTTCGCTCTGAAATTATATAACGCTGATTTTGTTACGAATAATTTTTACTCCATCCATATTTTCTAAAAACTTTTGAGCCAACGCACGTTGAAAACCTGTTTGTGCTGTGCCGTATAAATCTACCTCACCATCTTTTACCTGCACACGAATATTGTTAAGTACAAAATTAGGGTTAGTACGTAGCGTGTTAGTAATGGTTTGTTGTAAGTTAGGTACAGTTGCTACACTGCTCACTACCGCTAAACTTGTTGCTGCACTTACTTTCGTAGCGCAAGCTAATAAAAATAAACAACAAAATGATACTAAAGCAATAGTTGATTTAAAGCGGTTCATAACTTAATCCTTACATTACGGTTAGATAGTGTAGCCACAATATGGAAATTCCATCGGCTGAGTTATCGTTGTAAATACAATTTCGATGCCAAGATTAATGTACTGAAATATAAGGGGATTTTATTAAGTGGGAATTCAGGTGGGCAAAAATTACATTTAAATGAGTATGAGTTACATGCTTGGGTTACATATGTAACAGGTACAAATAGCAGAGCCTGTAAGGCTTGCATTAAAAAGCCGACAAAAGCCGGCTTAGTATAAAAATGTTTTAGGTTACTTTTTCTTTTTAACCTTGGCCTTTTTCTTAGCTTTCATTTTTACTGGGTCTTTACGTTTTTTAGCTGGTGGCTTCGCTTCTTTATGCTGTGGTTCAACACCTTTAATTACACGGCGTTTTAATTTTTGCTCAACGTAGCGCTCTACTTTATATAAAATACCAATGTCGTGTGCTTCAACTAACGATATTGCTATCCCTTTTTTACCAGCACGACCGGTACGGCCAATGCGGTGTACGTATACGTCGGCGGTACGTGGCATATCAAAGTTAATAACATGGCTGATGTCAGACACGTCAATACCACGTGCAGCTACGTCGGTAGCAATTAATATACGTGTTTTGCCACTATGAAAGTTTTCCATCGCTTTCATACGTTTGTCTTGAGGCATTTCACCGCGTAACCATGCAGCTTTAACATCATTGTTGGTTAGTTCGCCAATCAGTGTTTCTAGGCGCTCACGGGTTTTTACAAACACAATTGCTTTAGTGACATCAGGGTTTTTAAGTGTGTTTACTAATAATTCAAGTTTATGATGATAATCGTCAGCTAAATGAACCCACTGATGAATTTTGGCTTTTTCTTTACGTGATGATTCAGCTTCAAGTAATGCAGGGTCGTTAAGTGTTGTTTCTGCAAATCTTTCTACACTGTCACCTTCAAGAGTTGCAGAGAATAAAAAGCACTGACGACGATTTCTAGCTTCGTCACATATACGCTTCATTTCTTTTTTAAAGCCCATGTCTAACATGCGATCAGCTTCGTCAATAATGAGCATTTCTACGTGTTCAGCATGAAAGTTTTCAGTTTCTAAATATTCCATTAAACGCCCCGGTGTGGCGATTAATATATCATTGTTTTTTTCAAATATTTCTTTATGCGTGCCGTAATTTATACCGCCAGTTACGACACCTATCTTTAGGTTAGTTCGTTTTGCAAGTAGTTCACATTGCTCATGAATTTGATAAGCAAGTTCACGCGTTGGAGTCATAACGAGCACGCGTGCAAACCCTGGATCACGGCGCGGGAAATCCAATAAATATTGAATAGCTGGAATTAAAAATGCTGCGGTTTTACCTGTGCCTGTAGGCGCTGACGCTAAAACATCACGCCCTTTAAGCGCTTCAGGAATCGCTTGTTGTTGAATACTTGTTGGGGTTTCGTAACCCATTTTATTAATAGCGTCGAGTAACTTGTTATCAAGATCAAAGTCAGAAAATTGCATAGAGTGTCTAAAATAAGGGACAATTACTTGCAATTATACGCGCTATCCACCAGTTGGTGAATGAAAAGGTGAAAAAATGTCTGGTTTTGCATTTAAACAATTTAAGGTTGCACATGAGCAGTGCGCAATGAAGGTTTCTACTGATGGAATTTTACTTGGTGCATGGGCCAATTTAAGTGGAGCTAATTCATTGTTGGATATAGGTACAGGTACGGGGCTACTGGCATTAATGTGCAAACAACGTAATCTAGAACTTACCATAACGGCTGTAGAAGTTGATGAGCACGCGTATGTTCAAGCATTACAAAATGTAGCTAATAGCCCGTGGTCAGCAATAAGTATTGAGCACCGAACTATTCAAAGCTTTAGTAGTGACGTTAAGTTTGATGTGGTTATTTCTAATCCACCATATTTTAATCGCAGTTTAAAAGGCGATAATGCAGCGCGTAATACGGCTCGTCATACAGATGGCCTAAGTTTTGATGAGTTAATTAGTGCATTTAAGCGCTTGAGCCACAGTGGCTCTCGCTTTAGCTTAATACTGCCGAACGTTGAAGGCGCATTATTTATTGAGCTTGCTACTCAAAATGGGCTTCACTTAAATACTCACTGCCAAATAAAAGCCACACCCAATAAAGAGGTAAGCCGCAGCTTAATGACATTTAGTTATGTAAAAAGCGATATAGAATCATCAATTCTGTGTATTCGAAATTTAGATAATACCTACACTGCTGATTATATAGCTCTGTGCAAAACATTTTATTTAAAAATGTAAATTATTTAGTAATAAAGGATAGTTCACCCGCTATGCATACGTATTCAGTTTCTATTTAGACAATATCTAGACTAGTGTTAACAACTTGTAAATAACGCGAGTGCGCTGTTTCACTCGCTCAACAATTGGATCACACACTATGACACTCAATAAAATCATCACCACCGCAGGTTTAAGTTTAGGCTTGACCTTACCCAATATTGTTAGTGCTGCTCCCACTACATTTGTGCATTTATTTGAATGGAATTGGCAAGATGTAGCGCAAGAATGTGAACAGTATTTAGGGCCGAAAGGCTATGCTGCGGTACAAGTTTCTCCCCCAAATGAACACATCACAGGGAGTCAATGGTGGACACGCTACCAACCTGTTAGCTATGAGCTGAAAAGTCGTGGCGGTAACCGCGCACAGTTTATTGACATGGTTAATCGCTGCAGTGCAGCAGGGGTTGATATTTACGTCGATACACTTATTAACCACATGGCAGCAGGAAGTGGTACGGGCACGGCGGGTAATAGTTTTGGTAATAAAAGCTATCCTATTTATAGCCCTCAAGATTTTCATCAAAGTTGCACTATTAACAATTCTGATTATGGTAATAATCGTTATCGAGTGCAAAATTGTGAACTTGTCGGCCTTGCTGATTTAGATACGGCTTCAAACTACGTACAAGATACTTTGGCAGCTTATATTAACGACTTACAAGCTATTGGCGTAAAAGGCTTTCGGTTTGATGCTGCAAAGCACGTTGCTGCAAGTGATATTCAAAGTTTAAAGACGAAAATAAACGGCTCACCAGTCATATTTCATGAAGTAATTGATCAAGGTGTGGAGGCTGTGAGTGCTTCTGAATATTTAAGCTCAGGTTTAGTAACTGAATTTAAATACAGTACCCAACTAGGTAATACTTTTAGAAAGGGTTCGCTTGCATGGTTAAGTAACTTTGGTGAAGGATGGGGCTTTATGCCTAGCTCTTCTGCCGTCGTTTTTGTAGATAATCACGACAATCAGCGAGGTCATGGTGGTGCGGGAAATGTAATTACCTTTGAAGATGGACGTTTATACGACTTAGCCAATGTGTTTATGTTGGCTTATCCGTATGGTTATCCAAAAGTAATGTCGAGTTATGATTTTCATGGAAATACTGATGCTGGTGGACCAAAAGTACCTGTCCATAATAACGGTAACTTAGAGTGTTTTGCTAGTAATTGGAAGTGTGAGCATCGCTGGTCATATATTGCAGGCGGGGTCGATTTTAGAAATAACACCGCCGATAACTGGGCGGTAACAAATTGGTGGGATAACACGAATAATCAAATATCATTTGGGCGTGGTAGCTCCGGTCATATGGCCATTAATAAAGAAGATTCTACACTCAATGCGACTGTCCAAACTGATATGGCGTCTGGTCAATATTGTAATGTGCTAAAGGGTGAACTGTCGGCTGATGGCAAGCGTTGTAGTGGTGAGGTTATAGCAGTTAATGCTAACGGTACTATTAATCTAAATGTGGGTGCTTGGGATGCAATGGCGATTCATAAAAACTCTAAATTAAATACAAGCTCTGCGCCAAATACAGGGAGTGACTGGCAACGAACCGTTATTTTTATTAATGCACAAACACAAAGCGGGCAAGATATGTTTTTGCGTGGTGGTGTAGATCATGCTTATGCAAACGCAAATTTAGGTCGAAATTGCCAAACAAGTAACTTTGAATGTGCAATGCCTATTCGTCATAATAATTTAAAAAATGTGACAACAAGCCCTTGGAAAACAAATGATAATTACCTTGATTGGTATGGCATAGAAAATGGACAAAGTGCCGAAGCAGAAGGCTCTGCCACAGACTGGACAACAAAAACATGGCCTGAGGGCTGGGGAGCACAAAAAACGCTAAGCGCTGATGGTTTTGGTGTTACAGCACTAAATATATGGGGCGAACACTATTGGATGCTTGATGTCGATATGGATTGTAGTAAAGCAGTTAATGGCTGGTTTGAGCTAAAGGCATTTATTAAAAATGGCCAAGGGTGGGAGGCTGCAATAACTCAAGCTAACACACCTTATGCGAGTACTAATCATATGGCGCAATGCGGAAAAATTAATAAATTTGAGTTTAATAACTCAAGCGTAGTAACACGTAGTTTTTAAAATTTAGCGTAACATTGTAAGTTTAAACCTAAACAAACGATTCCGATTTGTTTAGGTTTTTTAGGTGCTATTCTTTCATAGTGTGTGTATAAATCACCTGTTATGATTCACTCATTAGTTACATTAAATTAAGACAACACAATGAAAAAATTAAATAAAATAATACTACTAAGCGCATTTTCTGCGATTGTTTTGGCAAGTCAAAGTGCGTTTGCTGCGATAACACCTGCTGGGCTTTGGAAAACGATTGATGAGGATACTAGTGAAGCTAAATCGTATGTGCGTATTACCCAAACTAACGGTGTTTTAAGTGGTAAAGTTGAAACTATCCTAGACCCTACAAAACAAAATGATATATGCAGTAAGTGTGATGGTGAGCTAAAAGATCAACCTATTTTAGGAATGACCATTATTACTGATGTAAAAGCACAAGAGGATGGCGTATGGGGAGATGGTGAAATACTCGACCCAACAAATGGTAAAACCTATACCTTACAACTCACAGTGCAAGATGAAGGTGAAAAGCTTGAAGTTCGCGGCTATATTGGCTTTTTTTTCCGCAACCAATATTGGTTGAAAGTTGAGTAATTACTTTGTTGCGTAGCAATAATAGCTACGCAATTTAAATTAAAGCGTTTCACCGTATTCAGTCATTACTTGTTCAACCCAAGTCGCAATACGGTCGTCACTCAGCTCATATTGGCTGTCTTCGTCCAGCGCGAGTCCTACAAATTGTTTGCCATCGGGCGTGAGTGCTTTTGAGGCTTCAAATTCGTAGCTACTATCGTTTGGCCAAAAACCAAGTTGAGTAAATGTTTGTGTATTTATTTTATCGTGAAGCATGCCTAGCGCATCTTGGAACCACTGCCCGTAACCTTGTTGATCGCCCATGCCAAATAAAGCAATGGTTTTACCATTTAGGTTTACGTCGGCTATGTCATCCCATTTTGACTCCCAGTCTTCTTGTATTTCACCAAAATCCCATGTTGAAATACCAAAGATGATAAAGTCGTACTGCTCTGCATTTTTTAGTGGCTCGTCTTTAATATTGTGCAGGGTAACGATATCGGCACCAATAATGTCGCGAATCTTTTCTGCTGCCATTTCGGTGTAGCACGTAGTAGAACCAAAAAATAAACCAATTTGCATCGTATTTATCACTGTGTAATTGCCTGATATGATAGGCTCAAGTTTACCGTAAGGTATTTTTAATTGATACCTTAGCAAAGCATGAGAGCATAATGTGACAACGCTATCTGACGATTTTCCCGAAAATAATAGCAGTATGAGCAGTAATAGCGACTACCTAGAAACCTTTTTAGATAGCCTGTACTTAGAACAAGGCGTAAGCGAAAACACATTAAGTGCTTATCGCAGTGATTTAGATAAATTTTGCCTGTTTTTAAAAGGTGAAAACTTACTAAGTGTAACGGGACTTGATGTAGAAAGTTACTTGGCCCACCGAGTCGATTTAGGTTTAAAACCACGCAGCACGGCGCGTAGTATTAGTGCTTTAAAACGTTTTTATCAGTACTTTGTACGCGAAAAACTAATTAGCGATTCACCTATGCTAAATATTGCTCAGCCAAAAGCAGGGCAGTCATTGCCTAAAACACTCTCAGAAGCAGAGGTTGAAGCATTATTAAATGCGCCCAACACCGAAGAAGCTATGGGCCTGCGCGATAAAGCCATGTTAGAGGTGCTATACGCAACGGGTTTGCGTGTGAGTGAACTTGTTGGGCTGCGCATGGAGCAAATTAATTTGCGCCAAGCGGTTGTGTTTGTAAAAGGTAAAGGTAATAAGGAGCGTTTAGTGCCGCTTGGCGAAGAAGCCATGTATTGGCTTGAACAATTTTTAAAGAGTGGACGTGCGCAAATGATAAAGCACGCCACCGATTTTGTGTTTCCGTCTAAACGCGGTGTTGGCATGACGCGACAAACTTTTTGGCATAGAATTAAACACTATGCTATTTTGGCTGCTGTGGAGTCTCCAATATCGCCCCATACTATGCGACATGCGTTTGCTACGCATTTGTTAAATCATGGAGCCGATTTACGTGTAGTACAAATGATGTTGGGTCATAGTGATTTATCAACCACACAAATTTATACCCATGTTGCAAATGAACGACTAAAATCGGTACACGCGCAGCATCATCCGCGCGCTTAATTTGAAATTTATTACGACTAAGCCGGTCAATTTATAAGTATTTTTGGAATAGAGAAAATTATGAAAAAATTAATGTTAGCAGGTGCCATGTTGTGCACAAGCATTGGTGCATTTGCAAATGGCGTTACTGTTACTCCAGATGCTACTGATCCGATAGTTACTAAATTTGCGACTTTAGGCGTAACAGTTAAGCAAATTAATCCAAGTCCAGTCGCTGGCTTAAAAGAATTGATCACCAACAAAGGCGTGCTTTATGCAAGTCCAGATGGCCAATTTTTAATGCAAGGTACATTAATCGACCTAAATAATCGAAATAACTTAACAGAGCAAGCGCTAAACGGCGTGCGTGTTGAGGGTATTAAAGATTATGAAGACTCGATGATTGTGTACAAAGCACCAAACGAAAAGCACAGCATTACCGTATTTACTGACATTAGCTGTGGCTACTGTCGTAAATTACATCGCGAATTAGATGATTTACTTGAAGCGGGTATTACCGTTAAGTACCTTGCGTTTCCACGTGGTGGCCTGCAAGGTTCTGGTTATACAGACTTAATGAATGTGTGGTGTGCTAAAGATCAGCAAGAAGCACTTACAGAAGCTAAATCGGGCGCAGATACTAAAGTAATTGCAGGGTGCAGTGCACCTATTGCTGAGCATTACCAACTTGGTCAGAGTTTTGGCATTAGCGGCACACCCGCTATTGTTTTAGAAGATGGTACGATGATCCCAGGTTATCAGCCAGCGGCAGCATTAAAAGCAGCCCTAGATGCTAATAAAGCGTCATAATACGCTTTATAACTAATAAAAAGGCCTTTATGGCCTTTTTTTGTCTTTTTAATACGACTAAATAAGTTAAAAATCTGCATGAAAAAACTGATCATTGCGCGCGAAAACGTTGACGATTCACATCTACCGAGTAATTTACACCCAGTAATAAAACAAATTTATGCGAACCGTCATGTGTTCAGTGCCGATGAGCTAGATAACAGCGTAGCTACGCTTCATGATTTTAAATTGTTCAAAGACATAGATAAAGCCAGCGATTTATTGATTGAAGCATTAAAAGCGCAAAGCCACATTTTAATAGTCGGCGATTTTGATGCCGATGGTGCAACGAGTACGGCCACTTTAATGCAAGGTCTTTCGATGTTTGGCTTTAAGCATTTAGATTACTTAATTCCGGATCGGTTTAGCTTAGGCTACGGTTTAAGCCCAGCCCTTGCAGAGCAAATAGTACAAATAAAGCCTGATTTAGTGATCACCGTAGATAACGGTATATCGTGTATTGTCGGTATTGATATTTTAAAAGCGGTTGGCATAAAAGTACTGGTAACAGATCATCACTTGCAAGGTGAACAACTACCAAATGCCGATGCAATAGTAAACCCAAACAGGCACGAGTGTGATTTCCCGTCTAAATCTATTGCAGGCGTTGGTGTTGCTTTTTACTTATTAATAGCACTGAGAAGTACAATGCGTGATTTAGGCTATTTTGAGCAACAATCGCCACCTAATTTAGCTAATTTACTCGACATTGTAGCGCTTGGCACAGTGGCTGATGTTGTCGCGCTTGATGCAAACAACCGCACCTTAGTACATCAAGGCTTAGCACGAATTCGCAGCGGTAAAACACGCCCTGGTATTACCGCGCTTATTGAAGTGGCTAATCGTAATGCTGCGCGCTTAAGTGCAAGCGACTTTGGTTTTTCACTTGCGCCTCGTTTAAATGCAGCAGGGCGATTAGATGACATGAGTTTGGGTATAGCGTGTTTACTAAGTACCGACATAAACCAAGCGCGTAGTATAGCGAGCGAGCTCGATAGCCTAAACTTTGCAAGACGCGAAATAGAGCAAGGTATGCAAGCCCAGGCGCAGGCCGTGCTTGATAGGCTCGCGTTTAACGACGACAACAGTCCGGATGCTATTTGTTTGTTTCAAGATGATTGGCACCAAGGTGTTATTGGTATTTTGGCAGGTCGCTTAAAAGAAAAATATCACCGCCCAACGGTTATATTTGCTGGTGGCGAAAATGGTGAAATAAAAGGCTCGTGTCGTTCTATTGAAGGGCTGCACATGCGCGATTTACTCGAAGGACTCAATACTGCCGACCCGCATTTAATCAATAAATTTGGTGGTCATGCCATGGCAGCCGGTTTAAGTATTAACGAGCAACATTTTAACGACTTTAAAAAAGCATTTGATGCTGCTGTTAGTGCGCAACTGAGTGAAGAAAGTAAACGTTGCATTGTGTTTACCGATGGCGAGCTACCAAACGACTGCTTTACAATGGAGTTTGCTCAGCTATTAAAACAATCAGGTCCTTGGGGGCAACAATTCCCTGAGCCCGTATTTGAGCATACATTTGAAATAATACAGCAGCGTATAGTCGGCGAAAAGCATTTAAAGCTGGTGTTAAAACATCAATCAGGGCGGTTAGTTGACGCGATTGCCTTTGGTATTGATGTAAAAGAGTGGCCCGACACAGAAGCGAAGTTTGTAAAACTAGCGTACCAGCTCGATATAAATGAGTTTAGAGGTAAATTTACACTGCAATTAATCGTTAGAGAGCTTGAAAAAGTGCATTAAAAAATATGCACAAAGCATGCATAAAAGGCTAATAAAACGCACGTTTTTTTGTTAAAATCGGGCGTTTTTATCATTTGACGATAACTTACGCGGTATAAACGCGCGTAAATCAGCTATTTTGGAGTAATGACCATGTTTGAAGTGAATCCTGTGATTAATCAAATCAAGGAAATTCGCGAACGTACTGAATTGCTTCGGGGGTACCTTTGACTACGCTCTTAAACAAGAACGCTTAGAAGAAGTTAACGCCGAACTGGAAGATTCAGCCGTATGGAATGAGCCAGAGCGCGCACAAGCGCTTGGCCGTGAAAAATCAGCATTAGAGGCAGTTGTTGAAACAATCGACAACCTTGTAGCCGGTACTGATGACGTTGAAGGCCTGCTTGAACTTGCTGTAGAAGCCGAAGATCAAGATACCTTTGATGAAGCACAAAGCGAGCTTGCCGATCTAAACGAGCAGTTAGAAGGCTTAGAGTTTCGTCGTATGTTTTCAGGTCCTCATGACTCAAACGATGCGTACCTTGATTTACAATCGGGTTCTGGCGGTACTGAAGCACAAGACTGGTGTAATATTCTACTGCGTATGTATTTACGTTGGGGCGAGGCTAAAGGCTTTAAAGTTGAGCTAGTTGAAGCAACCGACGGTGATGTTGCCGGTATTAAAGGTGCAACAGTGCGCTTTGTTGGCGAATATGCTTACGGTTGGTTACGTACAGAGACAGGCGTACATCGCTTAGTACGTAAAAGTCCGTTTGACTCAAGTGGTCGTCGTCATACTTCGTTTGCTTCTGCGTTTGTATACCCAGAAATTGACGATAATATTGAAATTGATATGAATCCGTCAGACCTACGTATAGATGTTTACCGTGCATCGGGCGCGGGTGGTCAGCACGTTAACACCACCGAATCGGCGGTTCGTATTACTCACGTACCAACAAATACCGTAGTGCAGTGTCAAAACGAGCGTTCGCAGCATAAAAATAAAGCCCAAGCGATGAAGCAGTTAAAAGCCAAATTATTTGAGCTTGAGCTACAACAGCAAAATGCTGAAAAACAAACGCAAGAAGACGCTAAATCTGATATTGGTTGGGGTAGTCAAATTCGTTCATACGTACTTGATGACGCACGCATTAAAGATTTACGCACCGGCGTTGAAAACCGCAATACCCAATCTGTACTTGACGGTAACTTAGATAAATTTATTGAAGCCAGCCTTAAATCTGGCCTATAACCACCAAGCTAATAAAGAGCTAAAAAATGACTGATAAAATCCAAGACGAAAACAAGTTAATCGCTGAGCGTCGCGGCAAGTTAGACGCGATACGTGAAAATTGCCCAGCCAACGGTCATCCAAACCAATTCCGTCGTGAGCATTACACGGCTGATTTGCAAGCCCAGTTTGGTGATAAGAGCAAAGAAGAATTAGTTGAGCTACAAGAAGTTGTGTCTATTGCTGGCCGTATTTTAGCAAAGCGTGGACCGTTTTTTGTAATTCAAGACATGAAAGGTCGCGTACAAGCGTATGCATCTAAAGATGTCCAAAAAGATCTTAAAGAAAAATATGGTCAGCTAGACACTGGCGATATTATTGGTGTTAAAGGCGCGTTAAATAAATCGGGTAAAGGCGATTTATACGTAGAAATGACAGAGTATCAACTATTAACTAAGTCACTTCGTCCATTGCCTGAAAAATTCCATGGCTTATCGGATCAAGAAACTAAGTACCGCCAACGTTATGTTGATTTAATCACTAACGAAGCAACGCGCGAAACATTCCGTATCCGTTCACAAGTTGTTGAAGGCATTCGTCGCTTTTTAGCAGAGCGTGACTTTATGGAAGTAGAAACACCCATGCTACAGGTTATACCGGGTGGTGCATCTGCGCGTCCGTTTGTAACTCACCATAACGCGCTTGATATCGATATGTATCTACGTATAGCGCCAGAGCTTTACTTAAAGCGCTTAGTGGTAGGTGGTTTTGACCGTGTATTTGAAATTAACCGTAACTTCCGTAACGAAGGGTTATCTACGCGTCACAATCCAGAATTCACAATGATTGAATTTTACCAAGCATACGCTGATTACATCGACCTGATGAACATCACCGAGGACATGCTACGTACAGTTGCAACTAACGTATTGGGTAGTCCAATCGTTATAAATACAACCAAAGACGAAAACGGTGAAGTTACAGACTCGGTTGAGTATGACTTTGGCCAACCGTTTACACGTTTAAGCATGGCGGACGCCATCTTAAAATATAACCCTGAGTTTGATGCTGCGGTATTTAACGACCCAGAAAACCACTTTGACGAATTAAAAGCGTACGCTAAACAAGTGCATGTTAAAATTCCTGAAAACTGTGTTTGGGGCCCTGGTAAGTTCTTATGTGAAATATTTGAAGAAACAGCAGAGCACATGCTTATTCAACCTACGTTTATTACTGGCTACCCGTGGGAAGTATCTCCACTTGCACGCCGTAACGACGAAAACTCATTTGTGACAGATCGCTTTGAGTTTTTTGTTGGCGGTCGTGAACTTGCAAATGGTTTCTCTGAGCTTAATGATGCACAAGACCAAGCTGAGCGCTTTACTCGCCAAGTTGAAGAGAAAGACGCAGGCGATGATGAAGCAATGCATTACGATGAAGACTATATACGCGCACTTGAGTACGGCTTACCGCCAACGGCAGGTGAAGGTATTGGTATTGACCGTTTAGTCATGTTGTTTACTGACTCATCAACAATTAAAGACGTTATTTTGTTCCCGCATATGCGTCCACAAACCGACTAAGCTTTTGGATAAAACAAAGTAAGTTAATAAACGCCGCTTAATAGCGGCGTTTTTGTGTTTAGGGTTGGTTAATACGAAATTCAGCTTTATTAATTTATTGTTATTGCAGTTTTTAGTATCAAAAACGGCAGTGATATAACTTTTTGATATGACTTTTTTTAACCTTATGTTGTATTTATGTAAAATTCTTAGCTACAATGTGGCTAAATTTTAGGCAGTCTGTAATCGATGCTTTAAATACAAATACTTAAATGGACTTATAAAATAATAAAATGAAAAATAAACGAGTTGAAGAGCCACTAGAGCCTTGTACAACTGAGCAAGAACGACAAGCTTACTACAGAGCGTGTATCGCTGAATTTCAGCAATTGGGGTATCAAGAGCAGTATTTAGCAAGCTTAACTGACGATTTAGTACCAGCGCAGGGTATTACGGCTGTTAGCAAAGACTCAAAGTTAGTTTAATAATCAAACTAATTACACTTTAAAACCAATCATATGTGTGATCTATAACCATATAACCACTTTTGGTAGAAAAGTGTTTGACATATTTTCTTAAATCTTTATTATACGCCCCACAAGACGGAGAGGTGTCCGAGTGGCCGAAGGAGCTCCCCTGCTAAGGGAGTATAGAGTTTGTAGCTCTATCGAGGGTTCGAATCCCTCCCTCTCCACCATTTCTTTTAATGGCGTGTTTTGTAAATTTTTAAAGTATGGGTGCATAGCTCAGCTGGATAGAGTACTCGGCTACGAACCGAGCGGTCGGAGGTTCGAATCCTCCTGCGCCCACCATACTTTAATAACTCTGCTTAGAGTTTAAATAAGCAATTAAAGTGTTTGGCTTTATAACCAAGCGGTCGGAGGTTCATTCTTACAAGATACGTCCTGCGCCCACCATGCTTTAATAACTCTGCTTAGAGTCTAAATAAGCAAAAACTCTACTTAGAGTTTAAATAAGTAAACTATAAAGTGGGTGCATAGCTCAGCTGGATAGAGTACTCGGCTACGAACCGAGCGGTCGGAGGTTCGAATCCTCCTGCGCCCACCACTTTATAGACTCTCACTTAGAGTAAAAACAAGTAATAGTAAAAATGAAAGCGGGTGCATAGCTCAGCTGGATAGAGTACTCGGCTACGAACCGAGCGGTCGGAGGTTCGAATCCTCCTGCGCCCACCACTTTCATGTTTTCGTACACTTTTAAGTGTAAGAAAAATAAACCGATGGAAATCGGTTTTTTTATGTCTGAATTTATACGCTCTGCTTAGAGTTTAAATAAGCAATCTATGAAAGTGGGTGCATAGCTCAGCTGGATAGAGTACTCGGCTACGAACCGAGCGGTCGGAGGTTCGAATCCTCCTGCGCCCACCACTTTCATAATAAACCGACATTAAGTCGGTTTTTTTGTGCCTAAAATAAAGTGAAATAACAAAGAGCCACCTGTAGACGCTGAGCTTGCTCGCGTGAGAAGCGTAAGCTTCTAATCACTTACCACTGATACTTTATTTACGAGCTTTGCTCGTCGCGTCAGCAAGCTGCACGCCTACAAGTAAAGACAGCTCTAATCTTTAAATCCAAACTCCGAGTTTATTTATCCGTTGTAGACGCTGAGCTTGCTCGCGTGAGAAGCGGTAGCTTCTAATTACTTACCACCGATATAACTGATACTTTATTTACGAGCTTCGCTCGTCGCGTCAGCAAGCTGCACGCCTACAAGCAAAACCAGCCCAATCTTTTAAACTAAAACTCCGAGCTTATTTATCCGTTGTAGACGCAGAACTTGTTCGCGTGAGAAGCGCTTACCACCGATATAACTGATACTTTATTTACGAGCTTCGCTCGTCGCGTCAGCAAGCTGCACGCCTACAAGCAAAGACAGTTCTAATCTTTAAATTAAAACTCCGAGCTTATTTATCCTCTGTAGACGCAGAGCTTGCTCGCGTGAGAAGCGCCAGCTTCTAATTACTGTATCTAATCAAGCCCGCTTAACCCTTTCTAAAGCTGCTCTTTATTATTACCTATGTTATTTTAAACGCCTTGTTTAAAAGGATATTGCAGTATGTTTAAAACCCTATTTATTACGTTATTTTTTATTTTTAGCGCTACTCTTATTTCCAGCGCACAAGCCAACGAAGCTAATAACTCTCTTGTGGTAGGTGCGCAGCAATATGCTAAATATTTACCGCAGTTAAAAAATAAACGCGTAGGGCTCGTAGTTAATCAAACATCAACGGTAGGGCAAACTCACTTAGTCGATGCTCTGCTGACGAAAAACATAAACATAACTAAAATTTTTGCACCTGAGCATGGCTTTCGCGGCGATCACGATGCGGGCGCCCATGTAAAAAATGCCGTTGATAGCAAAACCGGTATTTCGCTTATTTCTATTTATGGTAAAAATAAAAAACCAAGCCGAACTGCTTTAGCCGATGTTGATGTCATTATTTTTGATATTCAAGATGTAGGCGTACGTTTTTATACCTACATAAGCTCTATGCACTACATGATGGAAGCCGCTGCAGAGCAGGGGATAGAATTTTTAGTACTCGACAGACCCAATCCAAATATTGCCTACGTTGATGGGCCAATATTAGAGCCAGAATTTAAATCGTTTGTAGGTATGCACCCCATTCCTGTGTTACACGGCATGACGGTTGGCGAGCTTGCCAACATGATCAAAGGTGAGGGTTGGATCAATAAAGCACCTGATTTAAAATTAACTGTGATCCCTGTTGATCATTACACTCGCAAAAGTATTTACAGTTTGCCTGTAAAACCCAGCCCTAATTTGCCTAACGATCAAGCCATTGCGCTTTACCCGTCACTTTGTTTTTTTGAAGCAACACCTATCAGCATTGGTAGAGGCACCGACTTTGCGTTTCAAGTAATTGGCTATTCGCCAGTTGCATTAGGTGATTTTAGTTTTACACCGCGCGCAATTAAAGGCGCTGCTTTAAACCCTAAATTTAAAAACAAAACCGTACAAGGGCTCGATTTAAGACAAACAAACATCACAGGTTTAAATTTAACTTACTTAATAAATGCGTACACGGAGCTTTCTAAAAACAACATCTCGTTTTTTGAACGCGCTGACTTTATGGATAAACTAGCGGGTACTAATAAACTACGCTTAGCTATTGAAGCAGGGCAATCAGAAGCGCAAGTAAAACAAAGTTGGCAGGCGGGGCTTGTGCAATTTAAAGCGCAAAGAGCGCCTTACTTGCTATATAAATAAGGGCTAAGCATGTTTACTGCTTTTAAAAATCAAAGGTGTAGTTATATAAAAAAAGCATTTATAGCGGCGTTAAGCTTTATTGTTGTGGGTTGTAGTACACCATCTGAGCCTATTAGCTCGGTGCTACCACTTACAAAAAGCCAACTTGTAGAGCTGCCTAATGCACAAGTGGTTGTAACGTTTCCTGAGGTAAATCCAAGTAGCCGGTTTTATGTAAATAACCGAGGAACGTTTAAAGCTTACAAAGGGCGCGGGCAATTATTAATACAAAACCATAACGCACAAAGCGCCGATATTTACATTAATAATCAAAAGCTCGACGTTAACCAACTGAGCGCCAACACCTTATATAATTACAGTTTGGCAAAAAATACTCACAACGGTGTTAATACCTTTAAAGTTGAAAATATTCTCCCTGCTGGCGCAAGCTTAACACTGCGTTTTGCATTTCCTACTTTAAGCGATGAACCAAAAAAGCTCGTAGATTTTACTGAAGTAGACACATTAATTGAACGCGATGTAAAAGCGGGTTTTCCTGGGGCTGTGTTGGCTGTTGTTAAAAATGGAGAGCTAATAAAGTTAACCGCCTATGGCGATGCAAAACAATATCAGCAAAGTGACTTAATGCTACTTCGCCCAGAGCCAATGCAAACTAATACCTTGTTTGATTTGGCCTCAAACACCAAAATATTTGCCACCAACTTTGCACTTATGAAATTAGTAAGCGAAGGGCTATTAAATATTAATAAACCCGTGCAAAGCTACCTAAGCGAATATAAAGGCGGAGGGCGAGTACAACGTACAGTAAAAGAGTTACTCACTCACAGCGCCGGATACCCGCCAGTATTTGACTTCCATCGCAAAGATGGCAGTTACGGCGATGCGTTTTATTCGCAAAATAGTAAAACGACCAAACAGCTATTACTTACCAGCGTGCCTTTTAGTAGTAAATCATCTGGGCAGCCTATTTATTCAGATATTGATTACATGATTTTAGGTGTACTAATTGAGCGTATTACTGGGCAGCCCCTTGATAAATACCTAGAGCAGCAAGTGTATGCGCCACTAAAATTAACTAACACGTTATTTAATCCTCTTAAAAAAGGCTTTAAGCCGCAGCAATTTGCAGCCACTGAGCTTAGCGGCAACACACGAGACGGGCGCATTAAGTTTGATAATGTTCGCACCAGTGTTTTACAAGGACAAGTGCATGATGAGCGCGCTTACTACTCACTTGATGGCGTAGCAGGGCATGCGGGGCTATTTAGTAACGCCCAAGACTTAGCTGTGCTTTGCCAGCTATTATTAAATAGCGGCGGCTACGGCGATCAGCAATTATTTAGTGCAAGTGCCTTAGCGCAATTTTTAACGCCGCAAGAAAGCGATGAAACCTACGGACTTGGCTTTAGGCTTGCCGGTAATAATCAAGCAAGGCGTTGGCACTTTGGCCCTTATGCAAGCGCACAAGCTTATGGGCACACAGGTTGGACGGGGACGGTAACCGTAATCGACCCCGCTTACGATTTAGCTATTGTTTTACTTACTAATGCTCGTCATAGTGCCATTAAAGGCTCGCAAAAACGTTACGAATTTACAGGCAAACAATTTGAAACCGCACAGTACGGATCGGTGGTGTCGCTTATTTATGAAGCGCTACTAAATCAATAAGCTATCGTATAGGTTAAAACGTACTAACTGTGCCACCTTAAGTGATTTATTTACAGGTGACTTGAGTAAGCCAATCCATTAAGCTAAGCGGTCTATAAAACTAAGCCAGTTTATGTTGTTAGGCTTAACAAATAAGCGTTAAAACGCGTACAAAGCGAGGTTTACTCGCTAATAATAAAGGTTAACTTTTTATGCATTGGTATTCTATTTTACCGCCGCTAATTGCGATTGCTATCGTGTTTTGGCGAAAAGAAGTGATTATGGCGCTACTTGTTGCCGTTGCTTCTTCTGAGTTTCTACTCGCCTTTCAGGGCGAAGGTAATAGCGTGTTTGACACTTTTTTAAATACCATTGAACGTATTATTTCGGTTGCCAGCTCGCCAGGTAATACACGCATATTAATATTTAGTATTTTAATTGGTGCACTGCTTGCCTACATTCGCGAATCTGGCGGCGTTGCAGCAACCGTTAATATGCTAATGAACAAAGGCATTGCAAAAAGTAAGCGCCAAGTGGGCTTTTTAACCATGTTTACCGGCATTGCGGTGTTTATAGAATCGAACCTGAGCGTACTTACCTCGGGTATTTTATCGCGTGGCTTATTCGACAAATTTAAAATGAGCCGAGCGCGTCTAGCGTACATTATTGACAGCACCAGTGCGCCAGTGTGTATTTTAATACTGCTTAACGGCTGGGGTGCATTTGTACTTGGTTTGTTAGGTAACTACGAGCTAGGTGAGTCGGCGGTATCGGTGTTATGGGGCAGCGTAGGGTATAACTTTTACGCCATAATTACCCTTGCCATTGTTTTTTATACCATCGCGTTTGATAAAGTGCATGGCCCAATGAAAGAAGCCGAAGAAAAACTAGAGCTTCAAACAACTGACTTAAAAGAAGAAGTAAAAGGCTCTAAAGCGCGTTACATGTTAATCCCGCTTATTACGCTTATTACCAGCATGGTTGGCTTTATGTACTACACCGGTAATGGTGTACTAGCCGAGGGCAGCGGTTCTAAATCAGTATTATATGCAACGGTTTTAGCCATTGTTGTCGCTTACTTTTTAATGATTGGTTCTCGTAAATTTACGCACCATCAATTAGTTGATACCGGTTTTAAAGGCATGGGCGAATTAATGCCACTGGTCGCCATTGTACTGCTTTCGCTTACACTTGGCGCAAGCTTAAAAGAGCTTGGCACCGGCGTATTTGTAGCGTCACTGGTTGGCGACTACTTACCTATTTACTTAATCGTACCGGTGCTGTTTTTGACCGGCGCGGTAATGTCGTTTACTACGGGTACATCGTGGGGCACGTTTGCCATATTAATCCCAATTGGTGTGCCACTTATTCAAGCGCTAGGTTTACCGCCATCGCTTGTGGTAGGTGCTATTTTGGGTGGTGGTATATTTGGCGATCATTGCTCGCCTATATCCGACACCAGCGCTGTATCGGCTATTGCATCAGGGTGTGACTTACTTACCCACGTTAAAACGCAGCTACCGTATGCCTTATTTGGTGGTGGTCTTACGTTTTTAGCGTACTTAGTCACAAGCATACTTGTGTTATAAAAACGTCTTATAAAAGTGAGTTGTAAGTACTGAGTTTTAATTATTTATAAAATGCCTCAAAGCCTGCAACTATGCAGGCTTTTTTAGGGCATAAAACAAGGATTGTTTAAATGAAAAATAAAGTTTTTGTCCTGTTTAGTTTTTTATTTTTTTTGAACGCATGCTCTTACTCAGAAAGTGAAACAGAACAAGCTAATAGATTAGCAAAAACATACCAGCTCGATATTAAAACTGGTGATACTCGTTTATTTTTCCCAGAACAATTTGCAGTCAGTGATGGAGAGCCCCCAATTCTTGAAATGGAAATGACTACGCTTGCAGATTCTTCTGAGTCACTTGATGGTATTGAGGCCGCATTAACGACATACCCTCAAGGGTTTGTTACTGAAGTAATTGACGCTATTTATCTCTCTGGTCCTATGCTTATGGAAGGAGCTGAAGCGGGTGGAACATACTCAAGCAACTCCATAATATTAGTAAGTATCTCAGATCAAAATGGCACGAACTTTAACTTCGAAAACTCATTGAAAGGGGTTCACCATGAATTAAGCTCATTAATTTATATACGTTCACCTTTCGTTATATTTGCATGGCAAGCTTTGCTGCCAAAAGAGTGGGAGCCTGTATCCTCGAATTATGAGGCTTTAACGCAAAATAAAAATATAGGGCCTGATTATGAAAATGGATTTTTATCTAGATATGGTAAAACTAATGCTGAGAACGACTTTAATATTTATGCTGAATTTACCTTTGTTGAACCTGAAAAATTGCGGGAACTTGCCGCAACCTACCCAATAATAGCTAAAAAGCTGAGTTTGTTTATTACTGCGTATACGCAGGTTTTTCCTGAATACCAGCAGGACTTCGAAGATTATTTTACTAAAACTGGTCTAAGTGATGTTGCGGTAGAACCTGAAAATGTAGAAATGACTATTCAGTTAGACTTGAGTGGCATTAAGCCGCAAATAAGCCAATAACCAGCTTCTAATTGTTTACTAAATCATATGTGCTTCTTAAAATTTCTAAAATGCTTAATTTCGTTTTTACTAGCTTCATGTCGGTTAAGCACACTTTAAATCTATATTTTTTAGATATTCATACGGTTGAATTGCATGATATAATTCTGGCAATTAAATAATAAATAGGGATATTTTTGTGGATATTATTATCGGCCAACATGCGCTAAAGAAAAAAACACAGCTAACGCAACTTTCTGAACGTGCGATTGGTAAAGCCTTCAAGGAGCAAGCTGCTTTAGCAATACAAATGACACAATGTAGTGCAGCTGTTTATCGTCGATTACAACGAACTTATAAATCAACTGTAACGCCACGAGATGAAAAAAGAGTTAAAGCCGGTGGCTTAAGCACACAATCAGTTAAATTTTCAACAAGTAATAGTAGCCAAAAATCCTTTAATAGCTTACTTCCTGCAATGCGAGGAAGAGGTGCACCTACAAATACTTCAAAAACGTCAAATGATGTTGCAGTTGCTTCTAATCAGCCACAAGCAGTTAACTTATTAGCTTTATTACATCCTGTTATAAGCGGCGACATAATGAAAACGGGTAATGCTGTTGAAAAAACAGCGACTATATTAGGGTTAGTAACAACGACTGCTGGTTTTGTAGTTCCAGGCGGTGGAGCTGTGTCATCAATTGTTAGTTGGGTAGGAAGTGGTGCTACGTATTCAGGTTTCTCAATGTCAAGAATTCGTCCTGATGCGCCAGACCGCGCTTATCACCAACTAACAAATTATATTTCATGGTTAGCCGCTTGGAATAAAAGAGCCTGTGAATTAATTGATATAGCAGATCCAAACGGACAATGGACTTTTCGGGATATTGAGCATGGACTTTCATAAAAATTTAGGATTATAAATAATAGTTTTAAATATTTTGTATATCTTGTCATTGCTTATGCTAATCAAAAGCCTGCTTATTGCAGGCTTTTTGTTTGTTATAGCAGCAATAACACAGCACTCACTGATGAATTAACTTTTTATATTTGGCGGGAGTTATTTGCAAAATGACATTGAATTCATTGTTTAGATGGGATTGATCAGCAAAACCGCATTCAAGAGCGAGTTGTGCCAAACTTAGCTGTGGGCTTTCTTTTATCAATTTTTTGGCCTGTCTGACTCTGTAAATACGTGCTAAGTGTTTGGCGGTAATGCCGCAGGTATTTTTTACGTAACGCTCTAATTGCCTTCTGCCTTTTGGGCTATCATCGTAAGCAGTAGTAAGTGGGGTAAGATTGATTATTTTATGGATCAGTGTTTGTGTATGCTCAATAGTATGATGATGTACTTCTGGTACATTGAAGTGTGCTGATAATAAATCAATAAATGAATCTAGACTCGCATGTTGATTAAGCGCTTGTGCAATACCCGTTAAAGTGGTTGGGGCAACAAGGGAATGATTAACCTTTTTTAGGTGAGCAAGCCCTGCGGGCTTAAACCTAATCCCACAAAAAATGGAGCCTGCAGTAAATGTCACTTTTTCTGATTGAGTTGATATGGTTTGCATGAAATAGGGGAGGCTTAATGGTTTGCCAGCTAAGTTAAGCTGCCCAGAAATTAAAAATATCACCCCTTGGGCACCATCGCAGGGTAGCCAGCTCTCACCTGAAAACTGGGCGCGAGCAAACCAAAGTGCTTGTACATAATTTGCGATATTGCCCGTTGGACTATAAAGCTCAAGTAATAGTTTATCGTTCATTAAACTCAACAGTCGGTTTAAACATTTTCACCATGCGATTCCAGCTATTTATAGCATTGATTGCCACAGTGAGGGTAACTAAACTTGGTTGATCAAATAACTCGGCAAGAACAAGATAAAAGTCATCATCAATGTTTTGTGACAAGGTTAACTTTTCGCAAAGCGCTAATGCAGCACGCTCTTTCTCGTTATAAAGAGGCGTGTCTTGCCACGCATTGAGGGCAATAATACGGTTAATACTTTCGCCATACTCCAGCGCTTGTTTGCTATGCATTGCTAAGCAATACGCACATTGGTTTAACTGTGATGCTCTTAGTTTTAGTAGCTCCCAAATTGTTAATCCAAAGCTCGCTTCGACTTTTTGTTTGATCAGTGCTTCTTGATTAATCAAGTAGGTCATTAACTCGGGTTCAACTGTATAGTAATTAGCTCTTTGCATAATCGTTCCTAATAGATAAATAACAACTATCTAGTTTAGTGACGAGTAAATAAAAATAATTGTAAAAAAGCGACTTTCGCTGATAAGTGAATGGTAAAAAGCTCTGGTAATAGCAATGACCAGTGTATTAGGTTTTAAAGCTTACCCTTTGGCTCTATACGGTAAATACCTATGGCGTTGATCCCAAGATACAAATCACCATTTGGGTGGCTGGAGTACAACGATAAAATCGCTAGGGGTCGTCTAAATTGTAGGAGGAGTAAAAGCGAATTTCACCCCTGATGGCACAGAGGCGTTTCGTTGCACAGAGATTAAATATTGGTAGTAGGAGATGGCTTTAGCCACGAAGGATTTAACACCTGTGACAGGTTAACCATTATAGATACTGAGCTTTCTGGCACGTGTTACAAACTGTGTAAAAAACCTTATTCAAGGTTTTTCGCGCTGGCGACAGCAGCCAAAGGGGGCTGTCGCTGGCCCCTATCAGGACTCTCCCAGCGCCACCCGAGCATCACGCTTAATCCTTCAAACCGAAATTGATGTGAATATAAACGGCGAAGATAGACCAACTTACACATCTTTGTACGCTCCCCAGTTCGGCCATCCATGGCCTCTTGTTCAAAGCTACGCTTTTCACCCATGGCCTAGCTTCGCCTCATCGCGCATCCATGCGCGATATTACTCATCAATTACTTATTTTCAGGGCGTGATGACGGGGGAAGGGTGTTAAACGATAGATTAGCTTTTGATCTTAGCAAGATGTAAGGGCTGACCCTTCACATTTTTGATATAGAAATTGTAGAGTACACTTTAAGTGACGTTTCTCGGGTTTCTGGGCGCAGTTTGTCACATGCTGCACTTCCTGAGAGTGTGGTTGTTGCTATGTTCACACGAGGCCCGTCAATCATACCGCCACGAGGATCAACTAAGTTAAAACCAAACGATCATTTATTTGTTGTTTTAAAACCAGATAACAGACCTTTTGTTGATTTAGTTTTTACAGCAACCGATAAAACAAACCATCAAGATAGCCACTTAGCGCACAACGAACTTAAAGTGAAAGGGGTTACCTTGGTAGGTGATATATTTTACTCTTATCACATGCAAATAGACGCCCCAGAAGAGATAAGCTTGGAAGAAGTGATCAACCAAAAGCTTTCAGGAGAAGTCAGTAAAGGCGATATTGTTGTTATTGGTAATGTGCAAATACGCGTTATAACAATGGTGCATACACGCATAGTTACCATTGGCTTAAAGTACTTAAACAATCCAGAAAAGCGACTTTTAAAGCCGTAATCATTAACAATGATTTGTTTAGCGCTAGGCTCACGTTTATAGCGTACGTAGGTTGGGTTGAGTGGCGCGAAACCCAACGGATCGCCTATGCAATGAGCACACCGAAAGCTAGTTATATGTAGTGTTTATTGTAGGCGAACAGCTTGCTGGCGCGTCAGGCGTTAGCCTCTTTTTGGGCTATCTTAATGTGCCTGTGCATCTCGTTACTATCTTCTTTCAGATGCGAACGTAAAGTCCATGTCCCTGGTGTCTCTGGCGAAGTTATTTTTTATTTTTAGATTAGAAGTGAGATTAGAGTTTAAGTTAACTAAGTAGTAGGCAAAAGCTAGTTTTCCTATTTTATTGGGTATCTATACTTTTCTTTTATTTCAGCTATTAGACTGGTTTGTTAGATAAACTGCAAAAATGCAATTTTCTGTTGTAAAATATACCCAGATAACTTTATATTTGCTTTTATGACTTCAAAAGAAAATTTATTTAAAATTACAAAGACAGATAAAAAATCCGGGCCGCTTTTGGCACGCATTTTCTCGTCTTCAGTTTTTAATGAATTAGCAAACAAAGGTTTCTCACCAACGCTTAATTTAATAATTAAAGAACTTGATATTGAAGTTGGGCGTTACAAGAGCTTAAGTGAACTATTTGAATGTACATACAATAAGCTGTCTAAGGTTTATAGAAATGAATATCTTTATAAAAACTCAATAGCAAATAAAATTTTACTTGGGAAGTACTCGTTAAATACGGCGTCTATGATATCTGAGTTTCGAATTGCAAAAAGCAAAGCCGATGCGATGATTTTGAATGGAACATCTCATATATATGAAATCAAAACAGAACTTGATTCTTTAGAACGCCTAGACCAGCAACTGACTGATTACCAATGCTTTTCTGAGTTTGTTAGTGTGGTGACAGATAAAAAACATGTATCCAAACTATTAGATAAAATTCCCCATAAAGTAGGCCTAATTGAGTTCACTTCGAGAGATACTTTTAAAATAATTAAGAAACCATTATCTAATTTAGAAAACCTTTGTAAGAGCGTTCAATTTGATGCATTGAGACAAAGTGAATACATTAACATAATCAATCAATATTATGGTTTTATACCTACGGTGCCCAATACGTTACTCTATAAAGAGTGTAGAAAGTTATTTCAGGATATACCTATTGATGTGGTTCATGGGTACATATTGAAAGAACTGAAAAATAGAAGTTTTTCAAAACAAAAAAAAGAGTTAGTTATTAATGCACCAAAATCTTTAAAGGTTTCGACACTCTGTAGTAAGTTATCTAGTAAACAAATAAATAATTTGTCTTTAGCATTGTCTAGAGGCATACTTCAGTGAGTAAGGTAATAAAAATAAGGAATGTCAATGTATTACCCTTATCTTCGTGGCAAGCAAAATGAATTAATTCTACTAAGAGAGAATGCAGAGTTAATATCTAAATCACAAATCTCACCAATAATTGAACCTGTAAAAAGTAATCTGAACCCTCTGCTCAAATCATTTAGAGTTCTAATCTCAGAGCTCTGTAGCTTCTCTATAATAATTAATCCTATATATGGTGACTTCTCATTTGATAACACTGCATTAATTGATTGTCTAAATGAAGAAGGGATTCTCGATTATGAAAATTTAAATGTTGCACTAATATGTGATGAAGATACTGATATTAATACTTTAGAGAAGTATATAAAGGATTATCCAGATAACAATATTACACTAATCCATTATGGATTTACTGATGGTCGAGAGTTAGAGAAACTTTTATCAAACTTCAAAAATCAGTTCACACATATATTCATTGAGAAGTTTGCGCAAAAGCGATATCGCAGGATTTTTACTAAAGATAAAAGAATCTTAATTAAAGATGGGTTCAATAAACAAAAATCTAATAAAGACTACCCAGCTAAAGAACATTTTTCTGAGCTTCATATCATGTATGAAGATGAAAATATGGATGGATTCGGGGATTTTCTGATTAATGGTGATGAATATTCTGAGTCAGGTGGGCCAGCATACGCTGTAGCTATACACTTAACATATCTTGATGAAGATGACGAAGACGATATGTTCATAAAGCACTACATTTCAGATAGTAATAGTTCTCCAGCAGACCCTGGTGGTAAATTTTTGGAAGCGCTAACAAAACTAGTTAATGATACCGACCCTAAAGTATTTGCGTCTAAAGCACATCAAGAATTTCTTAAACTAGCTCAAAGGCAGCATTACCCAGGATTAGGATATGTTAAAAAGCTGTCTATGCAGCATCATTTAGAGTCAATAGCTGATTTTTTAAAGTAACCAAGGATTAGGTTCATATGGAATATTGTGGCGGTTGTTTAAACTCAGAATTTATTAGTGAAGACATAGCTGTAAAGTCTACTAAAAATGGTGATTGCCAGATTTGCGGAAGCAAGAATGTTGCACTAATAGGAATAGAGCACTTACATAATTTATTTAACTCTTTAATTGAGCTTTATAAACCTCATGAGAGCGGGGAACTATTAATTTCTCTATTAAAAAAGGATTGGTTATTATTTGGGGAGGTGCCAGATGATAGAATAAGTAAACTTTTACATGGAGTTAAATATGGCGATGAAAATTTAGCGTTAAATTATATTTCAGTGGCTCAGCAGACAGAGTTATTTGATTGGATATCCTTTAAAGAAGAGCTTAAACATGTAAATCGTTTCTTCCCTACAACTTTTCCACAGCATGATGCATTGGCTTCTTTAATTAGTTATCTTTCAGCAGAAGTACCTATTGAAAATTCAAACTACTATCGAGCTCGGATTCAAAAAACATCTAAAGAGTCATTTCCACCCAAAGAAATGGGAGCTCCACCTAAGACACTTGCTAGTAATGGGAGAGCAAATCCCTTTGGTATTTCTTACTTATACGTTGCTTCCACCGAAAACACTGCTGTTTCAGAGGTGAGACCACATAATAATGAATATATAACAATCGCAAATTTTATAGCTAAGGAAGAGCTAAAGTTGGTAGATTTAAGATCCCCTAGAAAAACCATCGTGCCATTTAGATATTCTGAGGCTAGCTTAAAAAATATTTACCAAGGGTTAAATTTACTAGAGATGTTAGGTGAAGAACTGACTAAACCAGTTTCACAGTCCAAGGCTCAATTAGAATATCTATCAAGTCAATATTTATGCGAATTCATAAAATCCCAAGGTTATGATGGAGTGACTTATGAAAGTGCTCTTGGTGATGGAGATAACTATGCTATTTTTGATGAGCAAAAACTAGAATGTATAAGCATAGGCCAAGTTAAAGTTACCTCCGTAAAAATATCTCATGATAAAATTATTATTTAACATTAGAAAATAATAAATAGAATTTTAGCAATACAAACGAATTATCTTAACTTCACTTTTCTTTTATTTAGGTAGCGAACTTAATTATATAATTACCACTAGCCTAATTGTATTTATGCTAAGCCCCACATTGCCTAACCCCAGCACCCGCATGTTTAAGCGCAATAATCTGCCCTTTACCGTTATGCGCCATAGCGAGCATATCACCCGTATTTAGACCACTTTCGACCGCGTGCTTACTCTTTAAATCACTCAATAATGACTGCTTAATTTGCACGAGCACCTCGTCATTACAGCTGGCTATGTACCAGTCGTTATTTACCTTTACGAGCGTGCCGTACTCTATATGGCGTTGTTGATGGCGGCGTAAATCGTTAGCGAATTGGCTGTCGAGTGCGTGTTTTTGCTCGTTTATAGAGCTTGCGTAGCTACCTGTTTGATTTATTTCGTGTGTTTTTATAAATGAATAGTTGTGAATGTCTATGGTGTTAAGCACGATTTTAGGCGCGTGGTTAAAGCCATCGTTATTATCAAATACAATAAATGCGAACACACCCAGTGCGCAGGCAAGGCTGGTTAGCTGTAGCGTAAAGCCGAACTTTTTAGGCTCTGTGTGCGTGGCCTTTTTAAGTAACGCTTTTTGCTGAACGCTTGTAAGTGTAGTGCGCGCTTTTCGCTCTTTGTAGTGTTGTGTGAGCTTTTGGTCAAACTGCTCATCAGGCTTGTTCATTGTTTGCTCCTAATAAACGTTTAAGGTTTTGTTTGGCATAGCGCAGCCGCGTTTTTACGCTCTCATGGTTGCTTTGCGTTATAAGCTCTATGTCGGCAAGGCTAAAGCCTTCTTGTTGTAAGGTAATGGCTTCGCGCTGTACAAAGCTAAGTTGTTTTAGCGCAGCGTCGAACGCTTCGTAATTTATGTTTGAGCTGTCTATAGTTAAGTCACTTTCGTTTTTATCCTTTTGTGCTGGTAAGTGCGTGTTTTCGTCAAGTTCTACAAAGCGCTGCTGCTTGCGGTATTCGTCAATGAGTGTGTTGCGGGCAAGTTTAAATAACCACGCTTTGGGTGTGGTTTGTGCTTGGTAAAGGTGGCGTTTTTCGATTACTTTTAGCCATGTTTGTTGGCTTACGTCGTATGCTAAATGCGTATTAGATTGCGTAACAAGGTAGTGGTATAAGTCGTTACTGTAGAGGGCAATAAGCTGCTCTAAGTAACGATTGTCGCCACTTTTTGCGTAACTTGCCATGCAGTCCTTGCTTGGCATTTCAAATAACCATGACTTAATACTTAGTAGCATAGGCGTTTAGTCCGTTAAATAGAGTTATCTAATTTAAAATCGAGCTGTACAGTTTGACCTGTTTGTAATTGTGCCACACCTTCAATTACTTTGGGGCGATATTTCCAGCGTTTAATAGCTCTTATTGCTTCGCGGTCAAAGGTACGTTTTGGCTCGGCGTTAATAACTACTGGGTCGATTACCTCACCCGTTGGCGAAATACTAAAGCTTAGTTGCACCCAACCTTCAATACCATCGCGCGCGGCTGTGGTTGGGTATTTAGGGTTTATGCGCACTATGGGTGTTGCATCCCCTGTTGGGCGATTAATGGTGTTGTTAATGTCGCCACCAAAATCATCAATTGTAATCGGTGTAAAGTCGCTAATCGCCAATACAGGATCAGGCGATGTATCAAGTGGTGGAGCTTTTGGCGGCACTTTAGGCATTGGTGGTGGCGGCTGTATTTTTTGTATGTGCCTTAGCTTTGAATCCTCAGGCGCTTGAAAAATCTCTACTATAATATCGCCCCCCGGTTTAACCGGTGCGCGTTGCTCGCCACTTATTAAATATTGCATAAACGCAAAAGCTGCAAAGGTCATTGCGGCACCGCCAATAACGGCGGTCGATGTTTTAATAAATACTGGGTTGTTAGGTACTTCAAGTGTGTGCATAAGCCGCTCCAAATTTTATTGACCACTACAATTAGGGTGTTTTCAAAGCTATAACGGGTGGCAAATCAAAAAGGGGTGAAATAATTTTATAAAAAATGTGGGGTTTAGTTACAATGGCCATTCGCATTCTTTTACTTATTAACTTTTTAGGCTGTTATGCAACTCATTGAAATAAATAAAGCACGTTACCGTAAACATTTAAACCGTGTTATTGCAGGATGTGGTATTGGTTTGGCTGTAGGCAGCTTGGCTATATCGCAAACGCTGATTGCTTTATTTCCTGATGAAAGTGGTAGCCACTTTCATTGGAACTTAATAGGCGTTGCTATTACAAGCGTTGGGCTTGCGTGGTTACTTAATAAATACCGTACACATAGCTTTATGACTGAAGTTGTTTATGTGTGGGAGCTTAAAAAAGCACTTAATAAAATAACCCGTAAAATGGCTAAGTTAAAAGCCGCTGGCCGTGAAGGTAATGCCGATGCGTTATTAGCGATTCATTATAGCTACGCGGGCTCTCGGTTATTGTGGCAGTTAGACGATAACCTAATCACTATGGACGATTTAGCCATTAAACAAGCTGAGCTTGAATCTGTTGCAGCACAACATAACGTAACGCTTAATGTTGAAGATTACGATGCAAGTATTTTAAAACAGTTTTAAATTAGTTAGAGGAGCCTTAATGAAAAAAGTACTCATAGTGTGTTTAGGTAATATTTGCCGCTCGCCAACCGCAGAGGCGGTGTTAAAAGCCCGCGCTAAAAAGCTCGGCGTTAACATTAAAGTGGATTCGGCAGGCACTATTGGTTATCACGAAGGTAAAACGCCTGATAGCCGCTCAATGGCTGCAGGCGAAAAACGTGGTTACAGCTTTAAAGGTATTTATTCGCGTAAAGTACGTACAAGCGACTTTACTGAGTTTGATTTAATTTTAGCGGCCGATACGCAAAACTTAGCTGATTTAAAAGCCCAGTGCCCTGAACATTTACAGTACAAATTAGCGCTATTTTTAGAATATGGCGAGCAAGCCCAAAGCGCTATTCCCGATCCTTATTACGGCGGCGATGATGGCTTTGAAAATGTGCTCGATTTAATTGAAGCGGCAAGCGACAAAATACTCGCTAAAATTTAATCCCTATTTTATTACTAAAGCTAAATTTAACGAGCTTTTTGTCGTATTGCACAGCGTTCCTAAAGTGAGTACATTTTATACTTACTCAAAGGGAAATTTATGAAAATAAAAATACTACTACTGACTTTATCTATCGCTTCTTGTTCTACTTTTGCTAACGATGTTAGTTTTTCGATTGGGGGAGGCTATCCTTATTTAGTTATTCCTGAAGTATCTTTATCGACTAACGACGACACCCAACGCTGGTATGCAAATTATAAACTAGGCCTTGATGATGGTTTTTCTGCCGGTTTTGAACAAGCAGTAAGCGATAATAAAAAACATGCTTTTGGTGCGCTTGTGGGTGCTATTGGTGCAAGAGATACTGATCAAAAGTGTGAAAGTTCAACAAATGACGATATAGCAAGTGAATTTGGTAATATTATAGGTTGTGTAATTAGCGGTATTTTTGATGAAGAAACCACCAACGGTGTAGGGCTTACTTACAGCTATAACTTTAATGGGTTAAACAATTCCGGTTTTAGACTAAAATTAGATATAGGTTATGGTAAAGCAAGTGATAGTAACGAAAAAAGAGCGGATGGCGGTATTAGTTTAAGCTATGAATTTTAACTGCTTTGAGAATAATAATTAAGGTAAAAAAGCGCCAAACGGCGCCTTTTTTATAATTAAGGATTCACTCTAAAGTCTAGTCGTACTTGAGATGTTGCTGAAACGGGTTGTCCTTTTTCAAACTTTGGTGCATAGCGCCATTGCTCAACAGCTTTTATCGCCGATTTTTCAAAAGAGACACCACCATCAGAGTCTAATATACTAACGTTTTTTACAAATCCTGCCGTGTCTACTTCAAATTCCATAGCAACACTGCCAC
Organism: Pseudoalteromonas aliena SW19; assembly: GCF_014905615.1. Taxonomy (NCBI): domain Bacteria; kingdom Pseudomonadati; phylum Pseudomonadota; class Gammaproteobacteria; order Alteromonadales; family Pseudoalteromonadaceae; genus Pseudoalteromonas; species Pseudoalteromonas aliena. The sequence goes on along the minus strand of NZ_AQGU01000022.1, from coordinate 65,715 downwards.
TTCGACCTTGTTTTGCCTTATGTGAAGGGTAATCGGGATTAACACGGTAGAGCGGTTTTTGCTCTTGCGATTCTTTCCATGGCACCATTTTAGCAATAGCTAGGCAGTGTTTAGTTGCTTCATCACTTTTGCCTTGTTTCTCGTAAAGCCCAATAAGCTTAGAGTGCGCGCTTAGCTCTGCGCTGTGATCAAAATTTAAGTTGTTATCGAATACACTCACTACACGGTTTAGTCTTTCAATCGCTTGATTATACTTTTTACGACCTTCAGCGAATGAGGCCATTAAAAAATCTGCTTTGATACGATCAACTGAATTTTCATGCAGATTGGCTTGATAGTACTTATCAGCTTGTTCTAAATAACCTTTAGCTTTGCGGTATTTTTTGCTCGTAAATTTTTGCGCAAGCAGGGAGGCCGCTTCAAATTGCATATCGGCAACAAGCTTTGGATTGTCTTGTTCAGCTGCTATATCAATCATGTGTTCTAAATGGTTAGCAGCTTCTCTATCTGATTGGGTATTACTTGCCATACCTAGCAGAGCGTCGAGTGTTTCGACTGATTTATTACCGTGATTTTTAACTAAAATGTCGTGCGCTTGCTTATAAAGCGCATAACGCTGTTCTTCGCTATCGCTACTATCTGAATGAAGAGCCTTAGCATAATTAATAGCAAGGTTTGCTGTATTATCTGACTCTTCGCCATAATTAGCTGAGCCTAAGGTATAAGCAAGCTCAGCGGCTTGTTTTACGTTTTTATTTTCTTCAACTGCAGTTAAGTAGGTTTGGTACGCTTGTGAAAAGTTGACTTGTGGGTTTGTTGCTTGGCTTGCAAGTGAATAAGTACTTAGTGTTGATAAACTTAAGCCTATAACTAAGGCGAGTTGTTGGCGTTTCATAATAATCCCTTATATTTGTTTAAATTACAAAGTAGCAAATTAATTAATGCTTGTCATGTTTATAGGTAAATTAATGTTACCAACGTAGTGTTCTATTTGCATCAATTTATTGCTAACTGTCATTGAAAATAACGCTTATCGTCGCCATATATTTGCCATAAACAGTCTTGTACTACGGTGTATTTATTCTATTTTGTGATATTATCACTTTATTGTCGTGTCGTAGTTATTTAAATATTTGGATTTGTCGTGGCGCAAGTAAGAGCAAGAGTCCAGCTTAATGTTGGCAAAAAGAGTGATATCCCTGCAGAAATAATCTCATTTACTGATTTAAAAGATGGTCAAGAGCATATTGCTATGGTGTTTAATAATGCCGATACAGAGCAAGATGTACCGCTTATTCGTATGCATTCAGAGTGTTTAACGGGGGATGTGTTTTATTCATCGCGTTGTGATTGCGGCGAGCAGCTAAATGAATGTATTGAAATGATGCACGAAAAAGGCGGTATTTTATTGTATTTACGCCAAGAAGGCCGTGGCATTGGTTTATACAACAAAATTGATGCTTACGTATTGCAATCGCAGGGTATGAACACCTACGAAGCTAATAACCATTTAGGCTTTGCTGATGATTTACGTGATTTTTCGGATGCGGTATTAATGCTCAATGCGCTTAATTTAAACCACGTTAAATTAATGACCAATAATCCTAAGAAGCTTAATGCATTAAAAGATGCCGGTATTAGTGTTGACTCGGTTGTGGGTACGCATGCGCACATTAAAGCGGGTGTTGCGGGTAATAAGTCGTACCTAGAAACAAAAATTAAGCATGGTGCGCACATGTTAGATATTAAGAAAATTAAAAAACCTTAATCATTTAATTACATTTCGTCTATTAATCCCCCCTCACGCCAAGTTATACTTGGCGTGTTTCGTTATAAATTAAGAGCAAGTATGTCTACACAATTACGAATTTTTAAAGCCGATGCTGGGCTAAAGTGGTTAAAAGCCGGATGGCTTATTTTTAAAACCCAGCCAGCAACCTTTATTTTTATGCATTTATTTATTGGTATTGTAGGGCTACTGTCATTATTTTTACCACTGCTGCAAGTTGTGGCAGCGCTAGCTACGCCATTTTTAACCGCTGGATTTTATCAAGCTGTACTTACAAAACAGCAAGGTGGAAAAATTATGCTAGCCGATATTCTCAAGCCATTTACGGCTAAGGGAAATCGTTTAGGATTATTGCGTTTAGCACTTTATCAAATGGGTGCGGGCATTTTAATGGCGTTACTTGCTAATGGCTTATTTGCCGATGCGGTAGCAATTATGACTCAGCCAAATGTTGATCCCAATGTAGCGCTTGAGCAGATGGTCGAAAGTATATCGATGGCAAACGTTGTGTTGTTTTTGATTGCTTTATCGATTTATTTTACATCGTTTGCATACGCGGTGCCTTTAGTTTACTTCAATAAAGAAGCACGCATATTAAACGCGCTTAAAGATTCGTTTATGGTGTTTTATCATAACATTTTGCCACTTGGCGTTTTTGGCCTTATTTGCGCATTATTTATGGCGCTTTCGATGTTCTTATCGTTCTTACCACTGTTGATTTTAATGCCGATTTGCTACATTAGCTTTTTTGTATCTTATCAAGCCATTTTTATGCCTGTTGTACCACCAAGTGACGACATTAATGTTAAGCCACTTAGCAGTGAAATAAGCGGGCGTTTTGACGCTTAATGGATGATAAATTAAAGCAAAAACTAAAAAACTATGTACTTTGGTTACTAGGGCGTCAAGAATATTCGCGTCGTGAGTTAACGCTCAAATTACAGCAAAAAGAAGCCACAGAAGAGTTTATTGAAACGCTGCTTGATTGGTGCGAAAAGCACAATTTTATTAACGAGCAGCGATACTGTGAAGGCTTTGTAAGAAAACACATATTTAAATGTCACGGGCTTAAGCGAATACAAAGCGAAGCGATGGGCAAAGGGATTGATCGTTCGCTATTAGGAATAGTAGTTGAAGAGCTTGAAGTAGATTGGTTTGAGCTTGCGCAGGATGCGTACAATAAAAAATATTCGAATACACCGGCCGACCTCGATTACAAAGATAAAGCTAAGCGCGTGCGCTACTTAATGTATCGGGGTTTTAGCTACGATGAAATTAATTTTGCAATGCAAGCACAGTAAATACAGGTGAGACTTTCAAATGCAGCACATGACTACCGCACAAATTAGGCAACAATTTTTAGACTTTTTTGCCAGCAAACAACACCAAGTTGTCCCTTCAAGCTCGCTTATTCCGGGTAACGATGCCACGTTGTTATTTAACAATGCCGGTATGGTGCAATTTAAAGATGTATTTTTAGGCGCAGAAAGCCGCCCTTATACACGTGCGACAAGCTCGCAGCGCTGTGTACGTGCAGGCGGTAAGCATAACGATTTAGAAAACGTAGGCTACACAGCACGCCACCATACATTTTTTGAAATGCTAGGTAACTTTAGCTTCGGTGATTACTTTAAGCAAGACGCGATTAAGTTTGCATGGGAGTTTTTAACTGAGGTAGTAAGCCTACCAAAAGAAAAACTTTTAGTAACTATTTATCACGATGACGAAGAAGCGTTTGAGTACTGGTCAAAAGACATTGGCTTAAGTGAAGATCGTATTATTCGTATTGCGACCTCAGACAACTTTTGGTCAATGGGCGATACTGGTCCGTGTGGTCCGTGTTCTGAAATATTTTATGACCATGGCGAGCATATTTGGGGCGGACCTCCGGGCTCACCCGAGGAAGATGGCGATCGTTTCATCGAAATTTGGAACCTTGTATTTATGCAATACAACCGTCAAAGCGACGGTACTATGTTGCCTCTACCTAAGCAGTCTGTTGATACGGGCATGGGCCTTGAGCGTATTGCTGCTATTTTACAGGGCGTGCATTCAAACTACGAAATCGATTTATTCCAAGGCTTAATTGCCGCTGCTGCAAGTGTAACTAACGCACAAGATATGGGCGATAAGTCACTACGCGTAGTGGCGGATCATATTCGCTCGTGTGCGTTTTTAATCTCAGACGGTGTTATGCCATCTAACGAAGGCCGAGGTTATGTACTGCGTCGTATTATTCGTCGTGCTGTACGCCACGGTAATAAGTTAGGCGCACAAGGTTCGTTTTTCTATAAATTAGTTGCGGCATTAATTGAGCAAATGGGTCAAGCGTATCCTGAGCTTGCTAAGCAACAAGAAATTATCGAAAAAGTATTACGCATTGAAGAAGAACAGTTTGGTAAAACACTTGAGCGTGGCTTAGCTATTTTAGAAGAAAGCTTAAGCGAGCTTAAAGGCGATATTATACCGGGCGACTTAGTATTTAAACTTTACGATACGTACGGTTTTCCAGCTGATTTAACGGCCGATGTTGCCCGTGAGCGCCAGATGACGATTGATCATCAAGGCTTTGAAGAGTGCATGGCTGTACAACGCAAAACAGCGCAGCAAGCGGGTAAGTTTGGTGCCGATTATAACGATCAATTAAAATCAGATAAACACACTGACTTTAAAGGTTACGACAGCACACATTATAGCGCGACAGTGGTTGAAATTTTTGCCGATGGTGAAGCTGTTCAGTTACTAGAAGATGGTCAAAAAGGTATTGTAGTACTAAACCGCACACCGTTTTACGCTGAATCAGGCGGCCAAACGGGCGATACGGGTACTATTACAGTGGCTGGTGGCGAATTTAATGTTACTAATACAACTAAGCTTGGTAATGCATTTGCTCACCACGGTACTGTACAAGGTCGTATTGGTGTTAACGATAAAGTTGACGCAACTATTGATGATACGCGCCGTGATAGTATTAAGAAAAACCACACAGCTACGCATATTTTACACGAAGCACTTCGCCAACTATTAGGTGACCATGTAGGCCAAAAAGGCTCACTTGTTCAGCCAGATCGTTTACGTTTTGATTTCTCGCATTTTGAAGCGGTTACAAAAGATGAGCTACGTGAAATTGAGCGTGTAGTTAATGACGAAATTCGTCGTAACTTTGCACTTAATACTGAGCTTATGGCTATTGATGATGCTAAAGCGAAAGGCGCTATGGCGTTGTTTGGCGAAAAGTACGATGACGAAGTACGTGTAGTAACCATTGGTGACTACTCTATTGAGCTTTGTGGTGGTACTCACGTTGAACGCGCAGGCGACATTGGTTTATTCAAAATTGTATCTGAAAGCGGTATTGCCGCAGGCGTACGCCGTATTGAAGCTGTAACCGGTGCAGATGCTGTAGCGTACGTTAGCGAGCAAGAGCAACAACTTAGCGATGTTGCGGCTTTAGTTAAAGGCGATAGTGCATCAGTTCTTGAAAAAGTAACTGCTTTACTTGAGAAGTCAAAAAGCCTTGAAAAGCAAATTGCGCAACTTAACGATAAGTTGGCAAGTGCAGCGGGTGCGTCTTTACTCGATTCGATTGTTGAAATAAACGGTGTTAAGCTACTTGTAGCAAACGTTGAAGGTACTGAGTCTAAAGCGCTTCGCGGTATGGTTGATGACCTTAAAAACAAAATTGGCTCAGGTGTTATTGCACTAGGTGTTGCCAGTGGCGACAAAGTAAGCCTAATTGCCGGTGTAACGAAAGATTTAACAGGCAAAGTAAAAGCCGGTGAGTTAGTTAATCATATGGCAGGCCAAGTAGGTGGTAAAGGTGGCGGTCGTCCAGATATGGCACAAGCCGGTGGTAGTGAGCCACAAAACCTTGCTGCTGCACTGGATAGCGTTACGGCTTGGTTAACTGAGCGTACTTAAGCCTAAGTGGCGCTTATTGTTCAAAAGTTCGGTGGCACTTCGGTCGGCTCAATAGAGCGAATTGAAGCGGTTGCCGACCTTGTTGTAAAAACCAGACAACAAGGACATCAAGTGGTTGTGGTGCTCTCGGCTATGTCGGGAGAAACCAACCGCTTAATTAATCTTGCCAAACAAATAGATACTCGCCCAAGTAGCCGTGAACTCGATGTACTTATTAGCACTGGAGAGCAGGTTTCTGTATCACTGCTTGCTATGGCTATTATAAAACGTGGCCACTCAGCGGTGAGTTTATTAGCCGATCAAGTCAATATATTAACCGATAACATGTTTGGTAAAGCTCGCATTGCAGAGGTTGCTGCTACGCGCTTAAAGCATGAGCTTGAGCATAATCGAATTGCTATTATTGCTGGGTTTCAGGGACGTGATATTGAGGGCAACATTACAACGCTTGGACGCGGTGGCACCGATACATCGGCTGTCGAAATAGCAGCAGCCATAAAAGCCGACGAATGCCAGATCTATACAGACGTTGACGGCGTATATACTACAGATCCTCGTGTCGAGCCTAACGCGCGCAGAATGGGCCAAGTTACCTTTGCTGAAATGCTGGAGCTGGCAAGTTTAGGGGCGAAAGTTTTGCATATACGTTCAGTAGAAGCTGCAGGTAGGCACAATGTGCCACTTAGGGTGCTTTCGAGCTTTAATCCCGATGAAGGCACGTTAATAAGTTTTGAGGAGAGCGATATGCCAAACAAGGTGGTATCGGGAATTGCTTTTAATCGCGATGAGTGCTTAATTAAAGTAGAAGACGTTCCAGCAGGTACGCAAAATCTTTCAAAAATATTGAAACTTTTTGCCGATAATGGCATCGAAATAGATATGATTAATCAAGTTAATCATAACTTTGAAAAAATAGACTATGCTTTTACAGTGCACTCGAATGACTACCTGCAAGCACTTGAATTAATCTCTGAGCAACAAGTTCAACTCGGTGCTCAAAATGTAGGCGGGTTAACCACAGTTGCTAAAGTGTCTGCTGTGGGGATGGGTATGAAATCGCATTCTGGTGTCGCTAGTTTATTTTTTGATGCATTAGCACAGGAAAATATTAATGTTGTTTTAGTGTCTACTTCAGAGATTAAAATTTCAGTTTTAATAGATGAAAAGTACCTAGAGTTGGCTGTTCGTGCATTACATAAAGCATTTTTAACAGAAAATGAATAGATTGGTAGTTTTTACTTACTTTTCAGTCTGATTTTCATTAATATGTTTAAGCGGAATCTTATAATTTATATTGGAACATGGGAGCAATAGAATGCTAATACTAACTCGTAGAGTGGGTGAAACCCTAATGATTGGTGACGAAGTAACAGTTACCGTGCTAGGTGTTAAAGGAAATCAAGTTCGAATCGGTGTTAATGCACCAAAAGACGTATCAGTGCATCGTGAAGAGATTTATATGCGCATACAAGCTGAAAAGTCGAACCCAAATCCGGGCAATGCTTAATCAACACGTATAAATAGCTGAGTACTTTACTGGGCTATATTAAAAAACCACTCACTGAGTGGTTTTTTTGTTTATGAAATCGAGTATTTCAGAGCTGAGAATTTGCTTTGAAATATACTGCATACCGCTTTTATTTTGAAGAAGGATACCTTGCTGCGTATCTATTACTGTATTGATGTCTTGCCATGCTAATTGATAGTTTTTGTAATGATTGGCAGATTTAATACCGTCGTCATCGAAGGTAAGTGTTACTTCTGAGCCCGAAGCTCTACTAAGCATTTGTCTGGTTACCCACCAAGGTCTGCGATAGTAAAAAGCGACGCACTCTAGTACACCAAGCATAATCAAAAACGATCCTAAGTAGTGATCATTTAACCCATAAATACCAAATAAACCAAGTGCAACGAGCAACACAAGTAAAAAATACTTAGGTTTTGCACGTTTACTGTAAGGCAGTGATTCATCAAAGCACTCGTAAAAATAGGGTTTATCGAGTGTGTAGGTCGTTGTAAATGCCATATTATCTTATTTAAAGTATCATTTTTTTCTATTTTAACAAGCTAACCTCTAAATGAGCAGCTTTATAGTCAGTGATTTTATTGTAGACACAAAAAAACGGCTCTTGAGCCGTTTTTTAGCGGTGCTAAAAGTATTAACAGTTAGTTTCTTCAGCGTTTACGCCTTCTTTAACTTCTTCGCATGCATCTTCTACTTTGTTCTGCACGTCAGTTACTGCTTCGTCAATACGTTCGCCTGCGTCTTCCGCATGGTTGTCTTCACAACCCATGATGAAAAAACTTGCGAATAGACCAATTAGTGCTGCTTTTAAAGTTGTAGATTTCATAATGTGATTCCTTGTAAGTTTAAATTAAATTTTAGTGTTAGTTAGTGCTTTATCTACCTGGGAGATTTTCCACGTAGTGCACCTGAAACTAATGAAATCACTAAAAGTACTATAAAGATAAAAAATATAATTTTTGCTATACCAGCTGCGGCACCTGCGATGCCACCAAAACCTAACACTGCAGCGATTAAAGCAATAACTAGAAATGTAATTGTCCAGCGTAACATTGTTTTCTCCTTGGTTTATAAATTTTGCTCACAATAACTAATGCCAGTTACATGCCAATATTTATTTTTGTTTAATATCATGCGGTTATGGTTTTTGTGTGTGTTTGATTTTTAATTGGTTAGTAACTTTTACGCTTTGTTATGTAACTTATTCACACTACTGAAAACTACTGATAAATATTTACTGGATATATTTTATTTGGTAAGACCAATTTGCAATTGTGAGGTTTCTTTATGATTTTTATAATTTTTAATGTCTATTTTTACTAGGTTAAATAGTTAATTAACAACTTATATATAATTTTTAGCTATAGTTGTTATTCACTCTATGTATTGTAGGTCCTGTTTTTGTTGGCCTACAGCATGTAAATTAATTGGGTGGCATGTTGTTTTAAGATTAATTGGTTTTACCAATTTACAAGGTGTAGACAAAGTTATTGGTTTTGTTATCATCCAGTGAATAAATATTTAATTAAATTGATTTTTTATTTCAATGTAGGTTTCAAGGGGAAATAAATGGATATAGGTGCTCTACTCACAACAGCTGGTAGTTTAATGCTCACCGGTATGGTTGGGGTGTTTGTATTTCTGTCGATATTAATTGGTGCAGTAACGCTTATGTCAAGTTTGGTAACGCGCTTTAGCGAACCAGAGGTAGCAATACCAGCTAAATCGCCGTCTTTTAAATCTCAAGGTGTGCCTAATGAGCACATCGCTGCTATTAGTGCTGCCATTGCTCAGTACAAATCAAATAATAAATAAGGGGCATATTCATGGCTAAATTAAAATTAACAGAATTGGTATTACGCGACGCGCACCAATCATTACTCGCAACCCGAATGCGCCTTGACGATATGCTGCCAATTGCTAGTAAATTAGATAACGCAGGTTATTGGTCTATTGAATCGTGGGGTGGTGCTACATTTGATTCGTGTATTCGTTATTTAGGCGAAGACCCATGGGAACGTATTCGTGCACTTAAAAAAGCAATGCCTAATACTAAGCAGCAAATGTTATTACGTGGTCAAAACTTATTAGGTTACCGCCATTACGCAGATGACGTGGTTGAAAAATTTGTAGAGCGCGCACATAAAAATGGTGTTGATGTTTTTCGTATTTTCGATGCAATGAACGATGTACGTAACCTTGAAACAGCGATTAAAGCGGCTATAAAAGTAGGCGCACATGCTCAAGGTACTATTTCTTATACTGTAAGTCCTGTACACACGCTTGATATGTGGCTAACGCTAGCTAAGCAATTAGAAGATTTAGGTTGTCACTCAATTTGTATTAAAGATATGGCGGGTTTATTAAAACCATACGACGCTGAAAAACTAATTAAAGCACTTAAAGAAACCGTATCGGTTCCTATTGCTATGCAGTGCCACGCTACAACTGGTTTAAGTACAGCAACTTATCAAAAGGCGATCGATGCGGGCATTGATATGCTTGATACCGCTATTTCATCTATGAGCATGACTTACGGACATTCAGCAACCGAAACCATTGTGGCAATTGTTGAAGGAACCGAACGTGACACTGAACTTGACTTAAATCATCTAGAAGAAATAGCGGCTTACTTTAGAGACGTACGTAAAAAATATGCGGCATTTGAAGGTAGTTTAAAAGGGGTTGACGGACGTATTTTGCTCGCTCAAGTACCTGGTGGCATGCTTACAAATATGGAAAACCAGCTTAAAGAGCAAGGCGCAGCAGATAAGCTTAATGAGGTTTTACTTGAGATACCGCGCGTACGAGAAGATCTAGGCTTTTTACCATTAGTAACACCCACGTCGCAAATTGTAGGCACTCAAGCGGTACTCAACGTGCTAACAGGTGAGCGCTACAAAACAATTACTAAAGAAACTGCGGGCGTATTAAAAGGTGAGTATGGCTTAACACCCGCGCCAATGAATAAAGATCTACAAGAGCGTGTACTTAATGGTGCAGAGGTTATTACTTGTCGTCCTGCTGATAATATTGCGCCTGAGCTTGCAACGATTGAAGCTGAGTTGTTAAAAGAAGCGCAAGAGCAAGGTTTAACACTGGCTGATGAGCAAATTGATGACGTACTAACTTATGCATTATTCCCACAAGTTGGTTTAAAATTTATTAAAAATCGTAACAACCCAGATGCATTTGAACCAGTGCCTTGTGTTGAAGATAAAAGCAATAAAGCACCCTCTAAATCTGCTTCAAATAATCACAGCGTAAAGGCCGAGCAATACAGCGTAAAAGTAGACGGTAAAGTTTACGACGTAGTAGTAGCGCAAGGCGGTGAACTTAAAGAAGTAACCTTAAAAGATTCCGAGCATATGCCCCAGTCTGCGTCGGTTGCCTCGGGCGAGACACTTAACGCACCTTTAGCGGGTAATATTTTTAAGGTTAAAGTAAAAGCGGGGCAAGTGGTAAATGAAGGTGATGTAGTTATCATTATGGAAGCCATGAAAATGGAAACGGAAGTGCGTGCCATGCACACGGGTACTGTTGCTGAAGTACTTGTTTCTGAGGGTGACTCAGTTACAACGGGCGACGCTATGATTGCATTAGCATAAGGAGTAAATAGAGGATGGACGGTATTTTAAACCTCTGGCATGCAACGGGCATCGCTAACTTTACAATCCCATCGCTAATAATGATTGCGGTAGGTTGTTTACTCTTATTTTTAGCGATAGTTAAAGGCTTTGAACCATTGCTGTTATTACCTATTGGCTTTGGCGCTATATTAACAAACATACCCGTGGCTGGTTTATCAGACCCTGGTGGACTTTTGTACTACGTATATTATGTAGGTATTGATACGGGGATTTTTCCGCTGTTGATATTTATGGGGGTTGGAGCGCTAACTGATTTTAGTGCACTTATTGCAAACCCTCGTATGCTGTTATTAGGTGCGGCTGCACAGTTTGGTATTTTTGCGACTTTGTTTGGCGCGATATTACTAAACTATGTGCCAGGCTTTGAGTTTACCCTACAGGATGCGTCCGCTATTGCTATTATTGGTGGTGCCGATGGCCCTACTGCAATATTTTTAGCATCAAAACTAGCTCCTGATTTACTCGGCGCAATTGCGGTCGCAGCATACTCATACATGGCATTGGTGCCAATTATTCAGCCGCCAATTATGCGTGCATTAACAACACCAGAAGAGCGCAAAATTAAAATGCCAGAGCTGCGTAAAGTATCTAAAAAAGAAAAGATTATTTTTCCGCTTATGGTGCTTAGTTTAACTGCCATGTTTTTACCAGCAGCAATACCGCTAGTGGGGATGTTTTGCTTAGGTAACTTAATGCGTGAGTCAGGGGTTGTTGATAGATTGAGCAACAGTGCGCAAAACGAAATCATCAATGTAACCACTATATTTTTAGGGTTGGCGGTCGGTTCAAAACTAGCTGCGGATAAGTTTTTAACGGTTGAGACGATTGGTATTTTAGTGCTTGGCGCACTGGCTTTTGCAATTGGTACGGCATCAGGCGTATTTATGGCAAAAGGACTTAACCGCATATCTAAAACACCTATCAACCCATTAATTGGTGCCGCAGGTGTATCTGCAGTGCCAATGGCCGCGCGCGTGGTTAATAAAGTTGGCCTTGAAAGTAATCCACATAACTTTTTGCTTATGCATGCAATGGGGCCCAACGTAGCGGGTGTACTTGGTAGTGCAGTTGCTGCGGGTATTTTATTAGCACTTGTTGGTTGATAATTAACCTGGTAGCTTATAAATGATTTAGCGCAGTTTACTGCGCTTTTTTTTGTTATTAATTTCTCATCGCTTAATGGTTTCTTGTTTAGCGCTTTTTGTTTACAGTGGATACTCTTCGCAATTTTAAGGATAGTCAAAATGCTCCACACTCCTCTAGCAAAATATTTACCGAACGTTAGTAAGCTTGTATTTGGATGTATGGGCTTGGGCGGCGGTTGGAATAAAGACGCAATTACTGACACGCACGTTAAACAAACTCATGAATGTATAGATAGCGCTATTGAAGGCGGTATTAACTTTTTTGATCATGCAGATATTTATACTTTTGGTAAAGCTGAACAAGTATTTGGTAAGGTGTTAAGTGAACGATCAAACCTTAGAGAACACATATATCTGCAATCTAAGTGTGGCATTCGTTTTGAAGATAACTTAGGGCCAAAACGCTACGACTTTTCGGCTAACTGGATTGAGCAATCGGTTGAAGCGTCCTTAAAGCGACTAAACACAGAGTATTTAGATGTACTTATGCTGCATCGCCCAGATCCACTCATGGAAGTTGATGAAATTGCCCGTGTATTTAGTTGTTTAAAAGAAAGTGGCAAGGTGCGACACTTTGCAGTATCGAATATGCAGCAGCACCAAATGAATTTTTTGCAGCATGCGCTTGATATGCCCATAGTGGCTAATCAAATTGAAGCGAGCCTACAAAAGCATCAGTTTGTTGATGAGGGCGTTTACACCGGTAACATCGATGGTAAAAATCTCAATTTTACACCTGGGTGTATTGAATATTGCCGCAGCTTTGATATTCAAATACAAAGCTGGGGAAGTCTGTGCCAAGGTCTATACACAGGAAGCAATTTATCAAACGCATCTCAGGCTGATATAAATACGAGTCTTTTAGTTAATAAGCTGGCTGCACTTTATGGTACTTCTGCTGAGGCAATTGTACTTGCGTGGGTACTTCGTCATCCAGCATCTATTCAGCCCATTATTGGGACAACTAATGCTAAGCGAATTCAAGCTTCTTGTGATGCTGTAAACGTAGAATTAACCCGAGAGCATTGGTACGCGCTTTATGTCAGTGCTAAAGGCCATGAATTACCGTAAATAAGGTTTAACTATGAACATATTTGTTATTTTAATTTGTTTATTTGTCGCCTTAGCGGTGCTGATCCCATTACTTGAAAAATACCAAAGTAAAATGGGACTCGAAGGCGCAACTAAGTACAGTAAATATATATGGCCGTTAGTGATGGTATCTTTGGTTATTCAGCTCATTTATGTATTAATGTATTAATGGTTTATAGCGTATACAAAAAAGCCTTTGCCGGTTAATCCTGCAAAGGCTTTTTTAATACTTATAAATAAACTTTATCTAAGTGCTAATTGTAGCTCGCGATTGCGCTCAAGTTGGGCAATAAAGCTATCTGCAATAGGTTTAAATTTAGCAAGTTCTGAGCGCGGTAATGGCTCAGATTTAGGTAGCTTTACCGTTTTAGGGTTACGATGAACACCGTTGACTAAAAACTCATAATGCAAATGCGCGCCAGTAACACGACCAGTAGATCCTACAGTACCAATTTTTTGGCCCTGTTTAACTTTTTGCCCTGTTTTAACTAGTTTTTTATTTAGGTGTAAGTACTTAGTTACGTATTGTGTACCGTGGCTAATAAATACGTAGTTGCCATTGTATTTACTGTAACCCGCTTTAATTACTTTACCGTTACCAGATGCAACGACTGGTGTACCGGTGCGTGCTGCAAAGTCGATACCTCGGTGAGCTCTAACTTTTCCTGTCACTGGGTGTAAGCGGCGAGGGTTAAAGCTCGAACTAATATATTTAAAGCTGACAGGTGCACGTAAAAATGCTTTTTTCATACTACGCCCTTCAGGCGTATAAAAACTTCCATCGGTGTGACGAATAGCAGAAAAACGTTGCCCTTGATTAATAAATTCAGCTGCAATAATTTTACCAGTGCCAATAAATTCACCATCTACGTAATGAGACTCGTAAATTAAACCAAACTGATCGTTTTTGCGAATGTCGTTTGCAAAATCAACATCCCAGCCAAATATATCAGCAAAGTTCATTATTTGGCGTTCACTTAAACCTGCTGCAATGGCGGAGGTCCAAAAGTTGTTAGCTATTTCGCCACCAGCCGTTTTTGTTAGAGTTTCAATTTCTTTACTATCGATGGCTGTATCGTAGTTACCTTCATCATTTAGAGTAATAAATAATGTGTCGGTTTTAGAAATAACATAGCGTAATTGAGCGAGCTCGCCATCTGCTGACGTTGCAAAACTTAATACTTCTCCTGGGTGGATTTTAGTAAGCTTTTGCGTTTCGGCATTAGTATTAACAAGCTTGTAGAGCGTTTGAGCTGAAAAGCCTGCGCGTTTAAATATGATTGCTAAGTTGTCGCCATTTTTAACTTGGTGATCGACTAGATTATACTCAGGTAGTTTTTCTGCGGCGTGCTCTGAATTTAACTCTGTTAGTTTTTCTTTGCTATCAACTTTAACGAGTAATTCATAACGCTTACCAATTTCTAGTGCGTTTGCACTGTTGTCTTTGGAAGCGGTTGCTTTTTCGGATGGAAGAAAGGTCAAGCCGATGATCGCAGAAACTAGGCCTAAGATAAGCAATTTGTGTTTTTTGGGGAGCGTGTTAACCACGTGAACCATAAAGTGCCTTTTCCTGCTGTCAAGATAATAAATACGTAATATTGCAGGATATACCTAATAATCTACGAATACCAGTATTTTGTAGATTTAAACTGGCGCCAAATTGCGCTAAAATCGGGCTTTTAAAACCTTTTTTAACTGCGTAACAAATTAAGACGGCTTTGTTTTTATTTAGTTGCATGAATCGATCAAAAAGTTGTTTAAATTGATTAAAAATTTGTTATGTTAGCTACATATATAGATTCGGTTTAAAGCTTATTAAACCGAGATTGCGCAAGTAACTAGTCGCCCCCTTCGTCGGCAGAATTTTGGAGTAATACAAAGTGGATTTACAAACCGCTCTAGCAGAGATAAAACGCGGTGCAGAAGAAATATTAATTGAAGACGAATTAGTTGAAAAACTTAAGTCGGGCAAAAAGTTAAAAATTAAGGCTGGTTTTGATCCAACGGCACCTGATTTACACCTAGGCCACACTGTACTAATTAATAAAATGAAGACTTTTCAAGACTTAGGCCATGAGGTTATTTTCTTAATTGGTGATTTTACCGGCATGATTGGTGATCCAACAGGTAAAAACGTAACGCGTAAACCACTTACTCGTGAAGACGTACTTGCTAATGCTGAGACGTATAAAGAACAAGTGTTTAAAATTCTTGATCCTGCAAAAACAACGGTTGCATTTAATTCTACTTGGATGGAAAAGCTAGGTGCTGCAGGTATGATTAAATTAGCTGCAAACCAAACCGTTGCGCGTATGCTAGAGCGTGATGATTTTAAAAAGCGTTATGGTAGTGGTCAGCCGATTGCAATACATGAATTTTTATACCCTTTAGTGCAAGGTTGGGATTCTGTTGCGCTTGAATCAGACGTAGAACTGGGTGGTACCGATCAGCGTTTTAACTTATTAATGGGCCGCGAGCTTCAAAAAGTTGAAGGTCAAAAACCACAAACAGTACTTATGATGCCATTGCTGGAAGGCACTGATGGCGTTCAAAAAATGTCTAAATCGCTTGGCAATTACATTGGCATTACTGATGCGCCAAATGATATGTTTGGTAAAATAATGTCAATTAGTGACGTGCTAATGTGGCGTTACTACGATTTGTTAAGTGCGCTTTCTATAGACGAAATTGCAGCTCAAAAAGAACGTGTTGAGCAGGGAACTAACCCACGCGATATCAAAATTGAACTGGCAAAAGAGTTAATAACTCGCTTTCATAGTGCGGCTGATGCGCAAGCAGCCCATGACGATTTTATTCAGCGTTTTCAGAAAAAAGCGCTACCAGATGAAATTCTTGATATGACTGTAACAACTGAAGATGACACTATTTTGATTGCTAATTTACTTAAAGAAGCAAACTTAGTAGCAAGCACTTCAGAAGCAATGCGGATGATTAAGCAAGGTGCGGTTAAACTCAATGGTGAAGAGAAAATCACTGATACTAAACTTGAAATAGCAAAGGGTACAACGGCTATTTATCAAGTAGGTAAGCGTAAGTTTGCAAACATTACGGTTGCTTAAGCACAGTTTAAAAACAAAAGAACCAGCTTAGGCTGGTTTTTTTGTATTTTTATTTTTAGTCTATACAAGCAATTATACTAAACTGCGTAAATCTTTGATCAATTTAACGAATTAAATTGCACTATAACGTAGTTAAAAAATTTTCATTTAGAACAACTAGATACAAAAATTTTTGCCTAGTTCTAGCGTGATTTTCTTAACGTTAAATAGACCCCATATATAAGCAGATTGGTATTAAATTACTTTTAATACTTCCACAGCCACAATTACTAACAACCAAAATGCACGAATTTGGTTTAACCTATTAATTATAGTCGGCACATCATCTGCAACAGGAAGTCTGTCAGTACCAATACGCATTTTATTAAATCGTTTGCCAAAATATATCGCAGGTCCCCCTAATTGTATTCCCAGCGAGGCAGAAAAAGCACTTAGCAGCCAACCGGTATTTGTTTGATAAAAGTGCCTGCCGTAATGCTTTATATAATGTACCGCGAGTTTACTTTCATTAATGATAATCACCGTGAATGCAAGTAAACGTATAGGAATAAACTCTATAGCAAAGAGAATCAATTTAAGTGGTGCTAAAAAAGGACTGTTGGGAGTTATTTCAGAACGCCATGCATATTGAATCAAAGTTAATAATCGATAGGCGAGCACAGCTATTGGGCCAAGTACTAAAAATATAAATATAACAACAAAGTAATAACGAGCGCTGCGTAATATTAAGCCCTCTATGAGTGCTTTAATAATTCCAGGGGCAGAGAGTTGGCTCACATCACGGGCCAGTAGCGGCTTTAAAAGTTCGCGAGCAGCAGATTTTTGGTTTTGTTTAGTTAACTTTGCAATGCGAATCGCTTTTTTGTCTACGCTTTTGCTTTCTAGGCAGAGGTATAAAATAAGCCCTGCGAGTAGTTCAGGGTAAAAAGCAAACTCTAATATTAGTACAACAATAATGAGTACAATACTTAAAATAAGCGTGCTAGCTAGCATTGCGGCCAAGTATTGATAGTTATCAGGTTCTTTAGGTTTATAAGTACGCTTTCCAATTGCGCGAAAAATAGCGACTAAGGCTGTACTCGGATGATACCAACTAACTAAAGGAATAAAGCGCTCAGCAAGGAGCGCTATAATAAAGGCAATAAAGTCCAAATGGTTTTGAACAATATTGCTAAGCATTTAAAGCTTAACAGCAGTTAGTTCTTCTAGAAGTGCAACAACCATTTTAGATGAATTGATTGATGCGGTTTCTAGGTATTCTTCAAACGACTGCGGAGATTCTTTGCCAGCAATATCTGACATCGAACGGATAACCACAAACGGGGTGCTCAGTGCAAAACACGTCTGCGCTATTGAAGCGCCTTCCATTTCAACAGCAAGCATTGTAGGAAAGTCATTACGTGCTTTATCAATACGTACAGGATCACACATAAATGTATCACCAGTACAAATTAGACCTACTAAGGTTTTAACATCACTAATTTGTGTAATTGTTTGCTGCGCAGCTTCAACCAATTTAGGGTGAGCTGTAAAACCTGCTGGCATTTGTGGTACTTGGCCAATCTCATAACCAAAAGCAGTTACGTCTACATCGTGATGACGCACTTCTGATGAAATTACTACATCGCCAACGCTAAGTGATGGATCAAAACCACCTGCAGAACCCGTATTGATAACACAATCAGGTTTAAAGTTATCGATAAGTAAGGTAGTTGCAATAGTTGAGGCTACCTTTCCAATACCAGATTGAACGAGTGTGACTGTATTACCAGCCAATTCGCCAGTATAAAAAGTGAAACCTGCTTTAGTCAAAATTTGTGGATTTTGCATGGCTTCACGCAAAATTTTAACTTCTGGCTCCATTGCGCCAATAATACCAACGTTCATAGTTTTAAATTCCTGAGTTTGAATAAATTTATTATACGTGAAGTTAGTTATAAAAAACAAAAAAGCGAGCAGTTTTAAACAGCTCGCTTTTTTATGTATTAATGCCCGATTTAAATTTCAGCTAATGCAGTAGAATGAGCTTTAGCTTGCGATGGTGATAGCACCGCTGGTTTGCTGACGCGGTTACGAACAGGACGCTGCGTTTGTGAAGAGCCAAGCTTACCAAGCTTAAACATAATGGCATCGCGCACTTCTGAAGGGCGATACCCTGATTTTACTTTCATACGAATATGTGGGATGCCGGCTGCTTCTAATGCCCCATTAACAAACCAATCTCGCTGTGCTTTATGACCGTCTTTATTCGCGTTGTTTACGAGATCAACGGCAGCCACTATGGTCATTTTTTCTTTATCTATTAATACAAAATCAAGCTGTTTGTTTTTTGCCTTAGCAATTGCTGCTCGTTTAGATTTAACAGATAAACCTTCTTTGCAGTCAATTACATCGATTAGCTTAACGCGGCTAACTATTTTGTATTGGTCGCCAACAGCACGTTCAAGTAAATTTAAAAACGCACTTTCTACTTGCGTAAATACACTTTGCTTACGCGTAAAAGGATAAGGGTTTCCGCCATCATCATTAAACTTTGACACAAAGATTGATGCGCCTACCACTAATACTAAAATTGATAATAAAGCGAACTCCATACGGTAACTCCACAACAACAAATTGACACTAATTTTATATAGCAATTTATGTGCCTAAATAGTGCCAGTTAAGAATTTACCGCCGTATCTTATTTATATGTAATTGAATTTACGCTTTGTATCCGTTTTCAATTCCTTTCACTGCTATCGCGACGGCATCGTGAGCATGTAATGATTCGTAATGATTGATTTGCAACCAATAATCGGCATAGTTGCTTGCTTCAAGACTCGCTTTTATTTTGCGAGCTGCGTCTTCACAAAACATCAGGTTTTGGCCATTTAGACGAGCAAATTCCTGTTCGTCTTCTCGCTTTACAGCAGCCTGAACAGGTGTTTTTAGCTCATTTTCAAGAGTATTAATTAAGTTTATAACATCAAACTCGTTAATATCACGGTTGAGTTTAACCTTTACATTAGCAATTGAACGCTGAGAATGAGGTGTTGCAACAATACCTTGCGTAGTGCCAAGCCATTCGTGAACATCTTTTTGACTTAATGTATCTTGATTGAATTTTTCGTTAAATGCATTTTGTATAAGCTGACGCGCGAGAGCTGCCGAGCATGGGCAAGTTGATGAGTAGGTAACATCGACGGTTAACTCATAGCTAATTATATTGTGCTCAATAGTACTGGTTAATGTTAATGGATAGCTCTTCCAGCCGACTTTACCACTCAATAGTGATTTTCGGCGCAGTGGTAATTCAAATTTAAATTCTATTTGCGCTTTGTCACTGAGATTTTCATGGCTACTAATAAAGGTATTGAGTGTGTTAGCTAACGTCTGCGGATTAACTTGTTGCTCGGTTGAAAGTACATCGAGTGCTAAATATAAGCGCGACATATGAATGCCTTTAGCATCTTCTTTATGCAAGTTTACAAATGCGCGGGCTTTCGCATTAACGGTAACAGGAGCAAGGTCGCGCGATTCAAAAATAAATGGCAGCTCAATTTCAGCCATGCCAACCCAGTCTAACTTACCGGTTTGTAAGGCGGGAGCCGTGTCGGCTATGTCGGGCATGTTAGTTTGCATGGTATGTTACTCGTTATTAGCAATGATAAAGCGACGTATTTTACATGAAATAACCACTGGCTGAAACGAAGACTTTTAACTGTCGCTATCTTCAAAGGTGAATTTTTTCTATTTTTGTCGCACAACATGAAAATAGCGAATAGAAAAATGCTAAAATCGGCGAAAATAATATGTTTAGTATTTTGTTCTGCTCTATTTATATTTAAGCACACAGCTAAGAGATAAACTTAACTATGACCGATTACTCTTTGAGCCCTTGGGTTCGAATTCTTTCTAGCCTGATAACTCGATTTGGTGAGTTTAAAGCGGCCGTTGCTTGCTATACGCTATTTCTGACAGCGTCGCTTATTTTATCAAGCATGTTTTATTATGTGGCTATAGGGGAAATTCACCTTGTTGATATTTTAGCCGTCATCTTTTTTACCGCAGTGGTTTCTCCGTTAGTCATCAGTGTATTATTAAATTCAATTCGTCAATTAGATGCTTCGTATGCTTATCTTGATAGTGCTACTAAGCAGGAAAAACTATTAAACCAAACACTCAAAGATAACATTAGTCGATTAAATGTTGAGATCGACGAACGTAAAATGGCGTTTCATGCTAAACACCGTGCAATTGAAGAGCTTCGTAAAGAGATAGCAGAGCGTAAAAAAACGCAGCAAGAGCTTGCGCAGCAAGGTATGTTATTACGCTCAATTGTTGATTCGTCCCCTGATTTATTTTATTACCGTGATAATAATGGCGTATTTGCGGGTTGTAATAAAATGTTTGAAGAGGTGATGGGTAAAACGAGTGCTGAGCTTATTGGTAAAACGGCAGAGCAAACGTTTCCAAGTGAGTTTTTGTCTGAAGTACTAGAAACAGATAAGCAGGTAGAGCAAACCCATCAAGCGATAACAATTGATGTTGGCTACGATGTTGAAGGTGAAAAACGTTGGTTTGAGTTGCGTAAACTTCCTTTCATTAATGACGAAGGTGATTATATTGGCTTACTTGGCTTTGGCCGTGATATTACGAGCCGTAAAGAGGCCGCTCAAGCACTCGAAACCGCCTATAAAGATAAAGGGAAATTTATTGCCACCCTCAGCCACGAATTGCGGACACCGCTAAATGGTATTGTAGGGTTAACGCGTATGCTGCTTGATACAGATCTAGATAAACAACAGCGTAGCTGGAGTAATACTATTTTTTCGAGCGCTGAAACGCTAGGTAATATTTTTAACGATATTATAGATCTAGACAAAATAGACAGAGAGCAGCTTGATATAGCAACTAATCCTATTAATGTCTCTGACTTTATAAACGATGTTGTTAATTTTGCGGGACTTATTGCTGAGCAAAAAGATCTTGAATTTAATATTGAGCGCAGCGGTATGCTTGATATCTATGCATTGCTCGATCCTACTCGTTTGCGTCAAGTCGTTTGGAATCTAATAAATAATGCAGTTAAGTTTACTCAAAGCGGTGAAGTTAAACTTGAATGTGTGCGTGAGAATCGTATTGAAGGCCCTTGGCTAATAATGAAAATATCAGATACAGGCCAAGGTATTCCACCAGAGCAGCTACCGCGTATATTTGATATGTATTATAAAGCACCTGATTTAAAAGGGACTAATGCCATTGGCTCTGGAATAGGCTTGTCGGTTACCAAAGCGCTGGTTAGTGCAATGAGAGGTGTGATCACCGTTGAAAGTAGCGAAGGTGAGGGCAGCTGCTTTACAGTCCAAATTCCACTCAATCTATGTATAGCACCAACAGAGCAAAGTTATGTTGGCCGTGGACTCTATATTTTATTGGTAGAAGATGTGCCGCTTAATGCTGAAATTGCAACTAACTTATTAGAGCAGCGAGGTCATGAAGTACTGTGGGCCGAAACGGGCGAAGACGCTTTGTCTTTTGTCGAAACTGAAGATGATTTAGATTTAGTCTTACTCGACATGCAATTGCCTGATATAAATGGCGATGAAGTAGCGAGGCAGATAAGAGCAGATAGCCATTTTGATAAATTACCAATAGTGGCACTGACGGCTAATGTAAGAAGTGCAGAAGAAGAGCTTAAAGGTATATCTATACAAGGTGCGCTCGCAAAACCTATTAATACTGTAAAGCTTGATAAAATGCTGGCTGATTTATTTGATATAAAGCAAATTGAGAGTAGTACACCACAATTAAAAGTAAGTGATGAGGCTCTTATTGGTATTAATGCGCATTTACTCGATGCTGAAACAATTGAAGACTTTGTTAACTCTATGGGCTTAGTTGTATTTAGGCGCAGTAGTCAGTTATTTGAAAAACTTAATCCACAGTATCAGCAAGAGCTACTGACTTCATTAAATGCAGGTGATAGAGAAGAATACAAATCTGTAGCGCACAAGCTCAAAGGAGCGGCAGGTTCGGTTGGCTTAAATGATGTGCAATTACATGCAAAAGTCATGGAGCATGGTGCTACAGAGGAAACTGATGATGTATTAAAAGAGTGGTTGAATGTATTAGCAGATAAAATAAATGAAGGGCAACAAGCCCTTCATTTATTTTTACAACAATTAGAATAACAGTGAATTATTTTAATTAGCTGTCGATTTTACCTATAAAGCGATAACCTTCACCGTGGATGGTGCTAATTAGCTCCGACGTTGAGTTGTCGCTTTCAAAATGCTTACGAATACGACGGATAGTAACGTCAACAGTTCGGTCATTTGCGCGAAGTTCACGACCAGTCATATGTTTGATTAATTGCTCACGGCTAAAAATACGACCTGGAGAATCAAGCATCAAGCGCAATGCTCTATATTCACCTTTAGGTAAACGTTTAGCATCACCACTTGGAGAAGTAAGGCAACGGCTATTCTCATCAAGTTCCCAGCCATTAAACGTAATAACACCATTTGTTTCTAGTGTTGATTCTTCACCGCCTAGAGCTGTTCGAGTAATTAAATTACGAGCTCGAATAGTCAATTCACGTGGGTTGAATGGTTTGGTGATGTAATCATCTGCACCAATTTCAAGACCTAAAATGCGGTCAACGTCGTTATCACGGCCAGTTAAGAAAATAAGGCCTACTTTACGCTTTTGGCGTAATTCACGGGCTAATATAAGGCCGTTTTTACCTGGAAGATTGATGTCCATAACTACAAGATTGACGTCATCATTATTTGTAAGCTTGTCATGCATATCATCGCCATCAATGGCTTCAATAACTTTGTAACCTTCAGCTTCAAATAAACTAACGAGGTTTAGTCGAGTTACGTCTTCATCCTCTACGATTAGAATGACTGGCGTTTGCATTATTTATTAACCTTTTTGGATTGTTTTACGTACAAAAAAACCGATCTTATTTTATAAAAATCAATTGCTAGAGATTATAGAATCTTATCTAATTGTTAACAAGTAAAAACAATTTGGATAAAAATAAAACAGTAGAGGGATCCAAAGTCTACCTAAAAAGGGCTATGCAAAAACTACTGTTTAATCGATATATTAGCGGATGCAGCTGTTTGAATTATAAGCGTCGAAGCGATTTTCTCTAAAAGTTGATACATCCATCAACGATATAAAGATATTTAAAATTATCAGACTAATTCAAAGCGAAATTATATCATTTTCTAACCTTTCATCAATGTATGTGATATCACAAATACGATAAAGTTCATAAAGTATTTTGTATTAATTATTTAATGAAATTAAATAGTTTTTCACTATACACCACATGCCTCTTAAATGAGGCCATAAAGTCGTAATTCAAGTACAAACCTTAAGTTTATGCACTTTTAGTAATATTTATTTTAGGGTATTGTAATTATAAATCGGGTTCCCTGTTTTTCTTCTAAATCAAATAGAATTCTACCGCCTAACGCTTGAGTTACTAAATTGTAAACTAAGTGCATGCCAAGCCCACTCGCGCCTTGCCCTCTTTTTGATGTTACAAAGGGATCAAAAATTCGATGTTGAATTGTTTTATCAACACCTTGGCCATTATCGCTGTAGGTTATAATTATATGCTCTTGTGCTTGTTCAATATCAATAACTATTTTATTATTTTCAATGCCTACAAACCCATGAATAATTGAATTGAGTAGTAGCTGCTGAAATATTTGCTGTAAGGGCTCTGGTTTGCTTTGGACGATTAAGTCAGTGGGGCAGTTAATTGTAATTGTAGGTTTTTTTACAATCAGCTCGGAATGTATTGATATTAATATATCGCTAATAAGTTTATGAATATTAATATGTATTTTAGCACCGTCATCTTGAATAACCGCTACTTTTTTGAAGTTGGAAATTAAATCGGCGACGCGATTTAAACTACGATAAATTAAATCTAAATTTTCGATGCCTTCATCTATAAAGCGCTTCAATTGATTGGAGGTTAGTTTTTTCTCATCAAAACTAATTCGAACATCAGCGAGTTTATCACGTAATAAAGTTGAACTTGTGATCCCAAGCCCTATAGGCGTGTTAACTTCGTGAGCTACCCCTGCAACCATTTGTCCGAGGGAAGCCATTTTTTCATTTTCAACAATTTGCGTCTGATACTGATGCATTCGCTCTAATGTTGCGAGCAATTCTTGATTGGCTTCTCTGAGTGCAATTGTTCGTTGATTTACTTTTCCCTCAAGGCTCTGATTAAGTTGTTTTATTTCTTCTTTATCTTTTTCATGTCGCTTTAGCTGTCGTTGAGTTCTGGTTAGCATAATATTTAAGCTATTAGAAAGTGCAGTAATTTCTTTCACGTTTGTTGCAGGTGCACGGGCATCGTAGTTATGATTTTTAGATACATCCTGCAAAAGCATACTCAGCTGCTCAATAGGTTTAGCAATTCGTTTTTGTACCTTAATAGCGATGAAATAAACAACAACGAGTATTAATAAGGTCAATAATATATCAATAAAGATTTTTTGTTTTATATAGTCATCTAAACTTTCAAGGCTGCCGCGCATATAAACATAGCCAACGAGTTCTTTATTATTATAAATAGGGCGTATAAGTTCAATGTGATCATTTACTATATTGGGCGTTTTTAATTCATTTATACTGTCTATTTTAAGCGGTACAGGTGGTGTTTTTTTTGCATTAAAGCTGATAAAAAATGCAGGTTGCTGTGATTTTTTTTCAATAGAATAAATATGAATGTTTTTTATTAGTGGAATTTTATCAAACGACTTCAATCGTTTTTCTTCTGTTTGTCGATCATCATTGATGACTGAGTTACTAGCATCAAAAGCCACAATTTCAGAGAGGATAACAAGTTTACTAATAATTAATTGTTTCTGTTCTTTTACGCTTAAATAAGTGGAAATAGAGATAGATAACGATAAACAAATAGCGGTTATCAGCATGATTAAATTTATTAATGCTTTGCGGATACTGCTTTGATGTACTTTTTTAGGCATTATGTCATCGTCGACTGAGTTAATTGTACTGATTGAAATTTAAGTTTAGCAAAGGCGAAGGGAAATGGAGGAAAAAATTAAACATTATATCTATTCGTAAGTAGGGTTGAGCACAAAATCACCCAACCCATATAAATATCTAGCTACTGTATACTGCAAATTTGTTGCTTTTGAACACGGTTTGATAATTATCAAATTGCGTTTCAAGAATCGGAGTATATTTTAAAAAGCTGTTTGCCACTATATTCAATTTACCCGTCTTAGTTAGATGTTGCTTGGCGTTTGATAAAAAAGCTTCAGCGACTGTGTAATCAGTAGATATGCCTGTATGAAATGGCGGGTTGCTAATGATTAGGTCAAATTTACCCGTAATGCTGTTAAGGCCATCGCTTAATAAAGCTTCGCCTTTAATGCTATTAAGCTTTAGAGTTTGCTCAGTTGCATAGGTAGCCAACGCACTTACATCACTACATATAAAATCTAGAGCTGGATTTTTTAAGCCTAAAAATGTAGCTATTAAGCCCGCACCACAACCAAAGTCGAGCACTTTACCTTGCTTAATGGTTGGCGCGTTTTCAAGTAGTACCTTTGTACCAATATCTAAACCGCCGTGATTAAATACACCCGGTACGCTAATTGCTGTAAATTCTGTATCCGCGACAGTGACTAAAAACTGTTTATGGTATTGAGTTATATCAAAACGAAGGTGTTGTTTAATTTCAGAAAAAGAATAAAGAACACAATGTTTTGCAGAATCAATTTTATTACTATAAACAGTTTTACCTGCCAATTGTTTTTCAATTGACTTAACGCCGCTTTTGTTTTCGCCTACAACTAACAGTTTGGCGTCAGTTGTAATAACTGCGCGAATGTTATCGAGCGTCATTAATAGTTCAGGTTTTGATTTGGGGTAGTAAAGAATTACTAAGTCGTAGCTGTGGCCTGAAATTGTATGATCAATGAAAATATCAACATCTTTCGTATTTTTAGCAAATTCGCCATTGGCATGATTATAGCTAAATGCAGTTATTTTACTTTGCGGATTAAGTTTTTTAAGTTCAGTTAAAAAGCCATCCTGAGCAAAGTTGACCACCAAGATAGATTTACCCGTTAGTTCCTCGCTATTTCGAAGTAACAGTAAACTAGGGTTGGTTAATACGCTCATAAATGGCTTTGCCTTACATATGTTTAGTTTTATTAGAGTTAAAAAGAGTCTTTAAAGTTATTAATTACTTAGTGCGCTCAAACATTAAATCCCATACGCCATGTCCTAAGCGATGACCACGTTGTTCAAACTTAGTTAACGGGCGCAAATCTGGGCGTGGAACGTAATCGTTCGTCTCTGACTGATTTTTAAAGCCAGGAGCCACTTTCATAACCTCAAGCATATGTTCAGCGTAGTTTTCCCAATCTGTGGCCATATGAAAAACGCCGCCCACTTTTAGTTGAGTTCTTAATTTTTCAACAAACTCAGCTTGCACAATACGACGTTTATGATGGCGCTTTTTATGCCAAGGATCTGGGAAAAACAATTGCAGTGTTGTCAGGCTTTCATCGGCAATACAATCTGCAAGTACTTCAATTGCATCATGTTCAAAAATACGTAAATTTGTAATACCCGCTTCATCAGCGTCCATTAAGCATGCGCCAACGCCAGGGCGATGTACTTCAATACCTATAAAATTTAGATGCGGCGCATTTTTTGCCATCTCTACAAGCGATTTGCCCATACCAAAACCAATTTCAAGCACTACATCATTATTATTACCAAAAACTTCGCTTAAATTAAGCATGCCGTTTTTATGCTCTAAGCCCATAGTTGGCCAGCATTTTTCAATTGCTGCGGCTTGACCTTTGGTTAATCGACCTTCGCGTTTTACAAAACTGCGAATAGTGCGGATGTATTTACCTTCTTGCTTAGCTTGCTCAAGATTACTGTTGCTTGATTCACTCATATTATTGGCCTGACAAAAACAATGTGTATAAAAATGGTTGCGTATTATCCCTGACCAAGCCGCCAATCACAAGTATTAGCTTATTTTACACCCCCTATAGCTTGATCTTTTTAATAACTGCAATAGACTGAGCCGCCATTGAGCACGAGTGAAAGTTATAATATGTTAGATCTAAATAAAGAACAGTCTCATTGGTTTTCAAACCAAGTGGTTGATTGGTATCACCTTCATGGTCGTAAAACGCTTCCGTGGCAGTTAGGCAAGACACCCTATAAAGTATGGGTGTCTGAGGTAATGCTTCAGCAGACCCAAGTTGTTACTGTTATTCCTTACTTTGAAAGATTTATGGAGAGCTTTCCAAATATTATTGCTTTGGCAAATGCTGATGAAGATCACGTATTGCATCATTGGACGGGCTTAGGTTATTACGCCCGCGCTCGTAACCTTCATAAAACAGCTAAAATAGTACGCGATAAGTACAACGGAGAGTTTCCTCAAACACTTGAAGAGGTTATTGCATTACCAGGGATAGGGCGCTCCACAGCGGGAGCTGTACTGTCGTTGTCGCTTGGCCAGCATCATCCAATTTTAGATGGCAATGTTAAACGAGTATTGGCGCGTTATTTTATGATTGAAGGCTGGTATGGTGTAAAAAAAGTAGAGAATCAGCTTTGGCATTTATCAGAGCAATTAACACCTAAAAACAATGTGACAGAGTTTAATCAAGCGATGATGGATTTAGGGTCAAGCTTATGCTCTCGAAGTCGTTTTGATTGCCAAGCGTGTCCATTGAATAGCCACTGCGGCGCTTTTAATGCTGGCAAAGTAAAAGAGTTTCCTCATTCAAAACCTAAAAAAGTAAGCCCTAAAAAAAGCTGTCACCAGTTAATTATAAAATGTGATGATAAAGTTTTAATGGAGAAAAGGCCTAGTTCGGGTATTTGGGGTGGTCTTTTTGGCTTTTTTGAATTTAACGAGCGTCAAGATTTGGAGGCATTTTTAGTTCAACAGGGATTTAAAGTGGAGTTAGAGTCGCTTGATCCATTTGTGCATGTGTTCTCACATTTTGAATTGACGATAAACCCACATGTGCTCAATATTGATAGTATTTTAGATGTCGTAAACGACAGGCAATTAGTCTGGTATCCATTAGATCAATCTGTTGAGGTAGGTTTGGCTGCCCCAACTAAAAAGTTGGTTAAACAAATCGCACCAATAGGTTAAACTGTTAGCATTTAGCGCTAAAGAGAATTAATTATGGCACGTACAGTATTTTGTCAAAAGTTACAAAAAGAAGCTGAAGGCCTTGGGTTTCAGTTATATCCAGGTGAAATTGGCGAAAAGATTTTTAATAACATTTCTAAAGAAGCTTTTGCACAATGGCAGCATAAACAAACAATGTTGATCAATGAAAAGCATCTTAATATGATGGATCCAGAGCATCGCACTTTTTTAGAAGAGCAAATGGTTGGCTTTTTATTTGAAGGCAAAGATGTAGAAATTGAAGGCTATCGACCGCCAGAAAAATAATGTATTTAAATTTTTTTAAAAAAGGGCTATTTAGCCCTTTTTTATAGCTTATAAAAATTAATCGATTAATTCATCTTCTTGCTCGGCAGTTTTAATTTGTTCTTTTAAAAACTGAGCTGCTTTGGAGTATTCAATCTCTAGCTGATCCCTTAAACCAATGAGCTCATCAACGGTTAGCTCATCCGCTTTACATTTATCTTCAAACGTAGTTGTTAGATCCGCGACCATTTCTGCCCCAATGGTTTTTGAGATTGATTTTAGCTGATGGCAACTTCCAATTATTTCATTTAAATCATTCATCATAACGCCTGAGTTGATTGACTTGATCAAACTTTGACTTTGATCTAAATACATTTTGAAAAAGCGTATTTGCTTAGCTTTATCACCATTTATGTATTTTTCGACGGCTTCCATGTCTATTGGCAATGCTATATTTTGATGAATAATCTCATTTTTACTTTGGTTTTGCTTGTCGCTCCAACGGCTTAGTGTGTCTTCCAGCGCATTTAGTTCTATTGGTTTAGTGATGAAATCGTTGATGCCAACGGCTAAACAGCGTTCTTTTTCGCCTTTTAAAGCATTCGCTGTAACGGCAATAATATAAGGTTGTGCGTCTATTGCTTCTAATAATTCAGCCTCGCCTCTAATTTTTTCGACCATATCGTAACCAGACATTTTAGGCATATGTAAATCTGTTAAAATAAGTGAGTAGTTACTTTTACGCCACATATTAAGGCCTTCTTCACCATCATTAGCAACCTCAACGCCGTATCCCAATATGTGCAATTGATCAGTTAAAACTTGCTGGTTAAGTAAGTTATCTTCAACAAGCAGTATTAACTTATTCGCTTGACGTGCTTGTTCAACGTTTAGCTGGCTCTTAAGTGTTTTAGTTTTTTTGATTTTTTTCGGTTTATGTAGACCCGCTGCCACAAGCACAGAGAGCATAAAGTTTGACTTACATAATGGTGATGCATTGATGTAAAAAATATTGTTGTGGTTAATCGCTGCTTCGTCTAGTTTACTTAGCACGACGACTTGCTGGTTATTGTCCTCTAGAGAGTAAAGTAGGCGTCTTAATAAAGCATTAATACTATCCATATTATCAATACCATCAACGACCCAAATTACATCTCTAACATCGAGCTGGGTTTCAATGTCTTGCTCGTTATGTGCATAGGTTATTTTAGCGCCCATAAATGACAAATAGCGATACATAATCTTTTCACGTTCTAAATGGTTACTTACTACAACAATGTGTTTTCCATCTAAAGCATTTTTATGAGCATATTGAATTTTACCTTTAATACTAAATGGCAATTCAACCGTAAATTCGCTTCCAATACCAATATGGCTAGTTACATGTATTGTGCCAAGCATTAACTCAGTTAAGCTTTTGCAAATTGAAAGGCCTAGGCCTGTGCCACCATACTCTCTGGTAATTGAGTTTTCAGCTTGGATGAAAGGATTAAATATTTCCCGTAACTGAGACTGGGTCATGCCTTTACCGTTATCGGTTACACAAAAACGTAGAGTAAAGTGATCGGCAGTATTATGGGCAACTTCAACAGATATTTTTACATGGCCCTGTGTTTTGTCGTCAGTACTGGTAAATTTAATCGCGTTGCTACATAAATTATAAAGTACTTGGCGCACTCTAACTGTATCGCCCATCAAATTAATTGGAATATCAGGTGCTATAGATAACTCTAAATCAAGCTCACGCTTTTTAGCGACTGAAGACAGTACACGAGAGACTTCTTCAATAGTATCGGTTACTGAAAAGGGAATGGGATCGATGTTTAATCGGCCCGCTTCAATTTTTGAAAAGTCTAAAATATCGTCTAAAATACTCAATAATGAAAAAGCGGATTCGCGAATAATGGTGCTCAAACGATGTTGCGCACCATCAAGTTCTGTTTGTCTTAATAAGTCAATTGTTCCAATAACACCATTCATAGGCGTTCTTATTTCGTGACTCATGGTTGCTAAGAAGGTTGTTTTAGTCTCACTGGCACGTTCAGCTTTTAATGAAGCTTGTTCTAGTGCAATTGTACGGTTATGAACTTCTGTATCTAAACCATTTTGAAGTTTTTTTAGTTCTACCTGTGCATCATCGTTACTAGTAATAGCAGTTTGCGTTTTTTGCAAAAGCAAATTAATATTTTTTGCGATCTCACCAAGCCCAATATCTAATTGCTCATTTACACTACGATTGTAATTACCAGTGTCGGTTATAGTGTGTAATTCATTGCTCAGCAAAGTAATACTTTTACTTACACGGTTGTTAACATGTCGATTAAAGAGCAGTGCTAATAGAAAAAGCGCTATAACACTGGCAAAAGCTATAACATAAGTAATTATTTGAGAATCTAATGTGCTTAATGCAGAGCCCGATACGTCTTGCTTAATGATCAATTCACCAATTGGTTGCCCGTTAAGCATTAATACATGGTGTAAAATATTGTCTTCAATTAAATGTTTATTGAGCTGAATAGGAAGCGGTGCTGGTTTTTCGCTACTGTAAACCAGTTCCGTTTGCGACGAAGCACTAAAGCGATACAGAGTATATTGAAAGTTATTATCAAGTAACGACGTTAAATCTAATAGTTGCTTTACTTTTCCCTGGCCAGACATGGTTAGTGCATCTACCATAGGTAAATCTAGCCTTGTTGCAAGTTTATTAATATCAATAGAAGATACGACTTCTTCAGTATGGTTTTTATTAGACGGATAAAAAGAATAAGCAACAATAGCGAGTGTTGTGACCACAATATTGATGATTAAAAAAAGAGGCAATAAGCCTTTGACCGGAGAGGAAAATTTGTTCTGCATTACTTGTTCCCATTGGTATGTTTAATACGATAAGCCCTTATCGTGTTTATCTTGGTAATCGTAACAGTTACAAAAAATAATTCACTACGTGTTTAGTCTGGTTTAAATGTATTTATAGTTTGTTTTAATGCTTAGCAGTAGTAAAAATAAGCGTTATTGATAAAAAACAGACTGAGTTGGCTGAAAACCGTTCAAACAGTTATTAAAGTAGAAAAAAAAGTTGACTTGTAAGGGCAAAACTCGTTTAATACGCCGCACGCCCAGATAGCCCTGTCAGTAGAGCTAAGTGGGAATTGAATTAAAAGTCCTTTAAGATTTTTAATTAGCACTGTTTAAGTGCCTCGATAGCTCAGTTGGTAGAGCAGAGGATTGAAAATCCTCGTGTCCCTGGTTCGATTCCGGGTCGAGGCACCATTTATTTAAGTAGTGGTGTTTAATCAACAGTTTAAACATTATTACGCGTGCCTTAGCACACAGTTTTTTGTGCCGACTTAGCTCAGCTGGTAGAGCAACTGACTTGTAATCAGTAGGTCAACCGTTCGACTCGGTTAGTCGGCACCATTTATAAAATTAATTGTAAAATTACAATTAATTAGCACAGTTTATGTGCCTCGATAGCTCAGTTGGTAGAGCAGAGGATTGAAAATCCTCGTGTCCCTGGTTCGATTCCGGGTCGAGGCACCATTATTAAAGTTATCAATCTTTAAAATTGATAAAGTGCCTTAGCACACAGTTTTGTGTGCCGACTTAGCTCAGCTGGTAGAGCAACTGACTTGTAATCAGTAGGTCAACCGTTCGACTCGGTTAGTCGGCACCATTTTTAAAAGTTAGTTGTAAGACATCACAATTAATTAGCACAGTTTATGTGCCTCGATAGCTCAGTTGGTAGAGCAGAGGATTGAAAATCCTCGTGTCCCTGGTTCGATTCCGGGTCGAGGCACCATTTATTAAAAAAACTGCTTATGCAGGATTTTTTATTTTAGTGCTTCATAAGTTATCAATCTTTAAAATTGAAAGTGCCTTAGCACACAGTTTTGTGTGCCGACTTAGCTCAGCTGGTAGAGCAACTGACTTGTAATCAGTAGGTCAACCGTTCGACTCGGTTAGTCGGCACCATTTATTTAAAAGCCTCGCGTAATGCGGGGCTTTTTTGTTTTTGATTTCAACGTTAGAAGTCCTCGCGTTTTCAGGACGGGACATATATCTAGCTCTCTTTTAAACCCTTCATCGATTGATGTTTTATTTCTAGTTAAAAACTGCTGATCATTTACTCATTTTTACCGTACAACTTACCTACGTGTTCATTCATCGCTAGCTATGTAATGTTATGTAAAGTAGGTTGAGCAAAATTTGCCAAAGTGCTTGAATTACGTTCATAAATAGCAGTAATTCAGGTTTAATTATGATTTGGCAATGCAAGCCAACCCTATTGGCAATGAGTGTGATGCTGCTCTGTGGCTGTGCGAGTAATTTAAACTCAGCGCAGCGCGTGCAAGCGCCAACTAATGTGCCACAGCAATGGCAACAAAAAGCATCAAGCTCGGTATTAAAAGTACAAGAGCAATGGCTTACACAATTACAAAACCCTACGCTTGATAAATTTGTACAAAAAGCACTTCAAAATAATCAGCAGCTTTTGCAAACGAGTTACGATGTAGAAATTAAAAAGCAGCAACTTATCGTATCGGGTGCTGCACTTTGGCCCAGCCTTGATTTATCAACTCGTACGAATCGCAGTAAAAATAATCGTCCTGTAAGTTACAATAATGCAAGCTCAGTAGGTTTAAATTTAACCTACGAGGTGGATTTATGGGGGAAGCTTTCTGATTCAAAACGCCAAGCTAACCTAACTTATTTAGCCCAACAAGCGCGTTTCGAGCAAGCTAAACAACAACTAGTTGCGGATGTAGTAACAAGTTGGTTTGATGTAGTTACAGCTCAGCAATTACTTGATTTATTTAAGCGCCGAGAAGCCAATGCACAACAAAATCTCGATATTATTGAATCCGGTTATCGCCAAGGTATAAATGAAGCACTTGATGTGTATTTAGCTCGCAATGAGCTTAATAACGAACGCTCTCGAATCGCGACTCAGACGGCTAGTTTATCGGCTTCAGCAAGGGTACTTGAACGCTTATTAGGTGAATATCCAAAAGGGGTGATTACAACTAGCAGTGACTTGCCGGTTATTAATACCGATATTTCACTGGGCTTACCCTCTGAACTTATAACGCGAAAACCTACACTGAGAGCAAGTTGGTATGAACTTTTAGCAACTGACGCCTCCTTGGCGTATGCACACAAGCAGCGCTTTCCTAGCTTAAACTTAACAGCTAGCTTAAGTGATAGTACCAATAGGGTAAGTGACTTGTTTTCTCCATCTAGCCTTGCATGGTCGCTACTTGGTAGTATTTCAGCACCAATTTTTGAAGGTGGACGCTTAAAAGCCAACGAAGAAATAGCGCGTTTTAATACTCAAAAGCAAGAGCAACTTTATTTGCAAACACTTTACGATGCGTTTGGCGATGTAGAGAACGCAATTTCACAGCAGCAATCTCTTAGTGCACAGTATACAAGCACACTAAAAGCACAAGAAAATGCACTTGCGGCAGAGCAATTATCATTTGAGCAGTATCAAAGTGGCTTAGTAACTTACACCACAGTGCTGGATGCACAGGGACGCTCTTTTGATGCGCAAAGCTCTTTAATCGACATTAAAAACCAATTAATAACTAATAGAATTAACTTACACATTGCCCTTGGTGGTGATTTTGCAAAGCCCTCAAGTGAACTAAAGAGCAATAACGATGAAAACTAAAACAGCAAAAATTATTATTCCTGCCGCAGTTATTATTGCTGCCGTTTCTATTGTATTTTTTATTAAGGGTAATCCGCCAGAGGCAAGGCGTTTTGGTTCACCTCCTAAGGCATCAATAAGTGTCGCGGCACTTGAGCTTAAACCGCAAAGTTATCAAATTATGATAGACAGTTACGGTACGGTAAAGCCACGAACACAAAGTTTATTGGTTGCTCAGGCATCAGGGCAAATAATCGATGTAAGTGATGACTTTAGAGAAGGCGGATTTTTTGAAAAAGGAGACGTACTTTTAAAGTTAGACGATAGAGATCATCAAGCTGAAGTTAAATCGGCACAAGCTAATTTATTAACCGCAGAGCAGGGTTTGTTAGAAGAAAAAGCACGCGGTCAACAAGCGATTACCGATTGGAAGCGTCTAGGTGGGGAAAAACAGGCAAGCAGCTTGGTGTTACGTGAGCCTCAACTAGCCGCAGCAGAAGCTGAAGTGTTGTCAGCGCAAGCAACACTTGAAAAAGCAATGCTTGATTTAGAACGAACTAAAGTAACAGCACCATACGCTGGACGTATATTAAGTCGCAATGTTGATTTAGGACAGGTCGTTAGTAACAACACGCAACTTGCCACTATTTACGCGATAGATAGTGTAGAAATTCGTTTACCGATTAAAAATAAAGATCTCTCGTTTGTAAATTTACCAGAGCAATATCGCGATGGTGCTAAAAACCAAGCTGGCTCAATTGTGCAATTCACATCAGACTTAGTTGGCGAGCAAACTTGGCAGGGGCAGTTAGCGCGTACCGAAGGTGCAATTGATGAAAATGCGCAGCAGCTTTACGTCGTTGCTAAAATTAATGACCCATATAAAGCAACAGCTAGTAACCAGTATCCAATAAAAATAGGGCAATATATAAAGGCACAAATTACAGGTAAAACAGTGCCTAACGCACTTATTATTCCTAACAGCACAATTTACCAAGGCACATACGTTTACATTGTTGAAGAGGGCGTGCTTAAGCGCAAAGACATTACACTTGCTTGGCAAAATGCCACACAAGCGATGATAAAAACTGGCTTACAAGCGAGTGATAAGCTTGTTATTACACCACTTGGACAGGTGAGTTCAGGAACTCGAGTGAATATTTTAGGTCAGCAAAGCGCAGAGCAACCTAAAAACGAAGCTAATCGACAAGGTAAAGGAAAGCGCCTATCACCGCAGCAGCTTGAACAAAAAGCAAAAGAGTTAGGTATTAGTGTCGAAGATCTAAAACAACGTCGTGCAGCAAAACAAGGAGATAAGCCATGATCGCTTGGTTTACCAAAAACCATGTTGCTGCCAACTTATTGCTAGTGACACTGTTGCTATCAGGACTTTTTAGTTTATCGAGCAAAATTCCGCTTGAGGTCTTCCCTTCATTCGAAACCGATATGATAAGCGTACGCGTTAGTTTACGTGGAGCAACACCTGAGGATGTAGAGCAAGGTGTAACTATTCGAATAGAAGAAGCAGTACAAGATTTAGAAGGCATTAAGCAAATATTTAGCCGCTCCTCGGAAGGCTCTGGCTCGGTAACATTAGAGGTTGAGAGTGGTTATGATCCTCGTGAGCTTTTAGCCGATATAAAAAGCCGTGTAGATGCAATTAATACTTTTCCAGGAGATGCTGAAAAGCCAATAGTTGCGCTTGCTGAGCGAAAACGTGAAGTAATTGCAGTGACGGTATCAAGTGACTATGGTGAAAAAGAAACCCGTGAATATGCTGAGCAGGTACGGGATCAAATACTGCGTTTACCTAATGTAACACAGGTTGAATTAAGCGGTGTACGAGACTACGAGTTGGCTATTGAAGTAAGCCAAGACATTCTTCGTCAATACGATTTAAGCCTTGCACAAATATCTAGTGCAGTTGCTAACTCAAGCGCTGATATTTCTGCCGGTAACTTAAAAACAGAGGGTGGCGACGTACTTATAAGCTCTAAAGGGCAAGCCTACCGTAAAGATGAATTTGCTAATATTGTTGTTAAAAACCAAGCCGATGGCACCATTATTCGCTTAGGCGATATAGCAATAATTAATGATGATTTTGAAGAAACACCAGTACGAACGCGTTTTAACGGTAAGCAAGCTGCGTTTATAGACGTGTATAGAATTGGCCCACAAAGCGCGATAACGGTTGCTGACGATGTTAAAAATTACATAAAAGAGCAGCAAAGTTCACTCCCTCAAGGGTTTGAGCTAAGTTATTGGGATGATGATTCAGAGCTCGTTAAAAGCCGTATTTCTACTCTGACTACCAATGCCTTACAAGGCGGTATTTTAGTACTTGCGTTACTGACTCTATTTTTACGCCCTGCGATTGCATTTTGGGTTTTTATTGGTATTCCAGTTTCCTTTATGGGCGCGTTTATAGCCATGCCTATTTTTGGCGTTACCCTTAACATTATGAGCTTATTTGGCTTTATTCTAGTGCTCGGAATTGTGGTCGATGACGCTATAGTTACTGGTGAAAACGTTTATACCTATTTAAAAACGGCTGAGTCGGGCGAGCAAGCGGCAATTTTAGGCACTCAAGAAGTCGCAACGCCAGTAACCTTTGGTGTATTAACTACAGTCGCTGCATTTTTACCTTTGGCCTTTATTGAAGGAGCCCGTGGTGCTTTGTTTGCACAAATACCTGTTGTGGTCATTCCGGTACTCTTATTCTCGCTAATTGAATCTAAGTTTGTATTACCAGCGCATTTAAAATACATAAAACTGCGCCATCAAAAAGGTGAGCCGTCAAAGTTTGATGTTATTCAACAGCGTTTTGCAGATGGATTTGAAAACGCGATTTTAAAATACTACCAACCTATATTAAACACAGCCCTGCGTCATAAGCTGGCAACAGTAAGTTTGTTTATCGGTGTGTTTTTTATCATTTTAACCATGATCACCAGTGGATGGACTAAGTTTGTATTTTTTCCGCGTATACCAAGTGAAACCGTGCGCGTTAATTTAACACTACCCACAGGTACACCGTTTGAAGTAACTAATAAATATGTAATAGATATGTCGCAAAAAGCGCAGCAATTACAACAAAAATACCGGGATCCAAATACAGGTGAAAGTGTTATTTTAAATATACTTGCAACAACGGGGGGGCGTGGTGGTGTATCAAATTCTGGTTCTGTACGTTTTGAAATAACCCCTGCTGAAAAGCGTGATTCAGACATTGGCTCGCGGGAACTTGCAAGCGAATGGCGCGATTTAATAGGTGTAATACCAGGTGCTGAAAGCTTAACGTTTAGAGCCGAAATTGGTCGCAGCTCAGATCCAATCGATGTACAGCTTAGTGGTACCTCATTGACCATTTTACAAGATGTGGCTGATCATATTAAAACCCGTTTAGCAACATACCCTACGGTATTTGATATTGCCGATAGCATGTCTGATGGTAAAGAAGAGCTGCAAATTGAGCTTACTCAGCAAGGTCTGGCACTGGGCTTAAATAGAGTCAATGTAGCTGGGCAAGTACGTAACTCGTTTTTTGGCTCGCAAGTACAACGTATTCAACGCGGACGTGATGATGTACGTGTAATGGTGCGCCTACCTATAGATGAACGCCGCTCGGTAGCTGATTTACAAAACATACTAATAAATACACCTAATGGGGGCTCTGTACCACTATCTCATGTGGCAACACTGACTGCAGGGCAAAGCCCGTCGACTATTAATCGAATCGATCGTTACCGTACTTTAAATGTGACTGCGGATATTGAAAAAAGTAACACGAATATGACTATACTTCAGGCTGATTTAGCACAATATCTTGATGAGCTGATGCAGCAATATCCAGGGGTAGACTACAAGCTAGAAGGAGAAGCTAAAGAGCAAAGAGAATCATTTGGCTCACTGGCTTGGGCATTAGTATTTGTATTTTTTATTATTTATGCGCTATTAGCTATTCCGTTTAAATCGTACTTACAGCCAATTATTGTTATGAGTGTAATTCCATTTGGTATGATTGGCGCTGTGGTTGGGCATTGGATCATGGGCATGGATTTAACCATTATGAGCTTATTGGGTATGCTTGCGTTAATTGGCGTCGTCGTGAATGACTCCCTAGTACTCGTTGACTTTATCAATAAAAAACGCAGTGAAGGCGGTGAGTTATTGGAGGCTGTAAAATTAGCCGGAGCATCTCGTTTTCGTCCTGTAATGCTAACGAGCTTAACAACTTTTATCGGCCTAATGCCGTTATTGTTTGAAAAGGCGACACAAGCGCAGTTTTTAATCCCTATGGCGGTGAGCTTAGGTTTCGGGATTATTTTTGCAACCTTTATTACTTTATTGTTAGTCCCCGTAAACTACATGCTGATGGAACGTTTTCAAGGTTGGTTTAAATAATACAAAATGACTATTAAAGCTGTGGGAAGCTAATTGCCTGCAGCTTTTTTTTAGCTGTGCAAAACTAAGTGCTTTATTTAAAGAGTAAGATATAAACGTGGGTATTAGAATAAAGTGTGGACTTACGCGTTAAACGGACTTCGATAATGGTGTTCCCCAAGATACGGTACTTGGTTTCAGTCCTGAAACCAGAAGGTTTCAGGGCGGGAATCTGCGGTTTACCGTAGGCTTCTCGGTACATGCCGAGCTTGCACAATAGTATACGAACAGAAACCCTGGTATAAAATTTATCGGCTCAGGGACTTAACCAAGCTCCAGTATCCCAGGGAACAATTTAAGTATATAAGACATAACCCAATCCTTAAACCCTAAACGTAAAAAATTAAACTGTTCGTTTAGTTTTTCCGCATCTTTAACTCATCATTTACTTTATCGCATGCTTTTTGAGCTTGATCATACAATTTATTGGAGTTGCTTTTTATCGAGTGGTAGCATTGCTTTAACTTGCAAAGCGAAGACGCGATTATGAACGATTTACCAGATTACGAAAAAGCCCAGCTGCTTTTAGAAAAAAATGAAATATTTGTATCACCCGCTGAAGCCCACGGCGTTATTAGTGGTTTACTAGCGTGCGGTTTAACCATTGACGACAAAGAATACTTAGGCCTTTTGAGCGATGTATTTAACGATGGTGAATCGTTTAGTAACGATTTAAAGCAGTTTTTTGGCACTATTTATAAGCAAGTAGTCGCGAGCTTTAATGATGACGAATTTCAGTTTGATTTATTTTTACCAAGTGACGACGAAACACTCATCGATCAGGCTAATGGCCTCGTATCATGGGTAGCTGGTTTTATGCTTGGTTTTGGTTTAAAGCAAAAAGACTACGGTAAGCTATCGAGCGATGTTAAAGAAGTGATTACTGACTTTAGCGAAATTACCCGTCTAGATACCACTTTCGAAGAAACCGAAGAAGACAGCCAAGCACTGCACGAAGTGATTGAATATGTACGTGTATCAGCGCTACTTTGCTTTGCAGAGCTTGGTAAAGAACAAAACACGCAAAGCACTAAAAAAACACTTCATTAACGTTTAAAAAAGTAAAACGGGTTGATTAATAATGGTTGAAGTACAAAAGTCAGAATTTAAAGCACGCCGCGAGCATCTACTTGCGCAAATGGATAAAAACAGTGTTGCGATTATTCCCGCTGCCAGTGAAGTGACGCGCAGCCGTGATACCGAATATGCATTTAGGCAAGACAGCGACTTTTTTTACTTAACCGGCTTTAATGAACCCGATGCTGTACTTGTACTGTGTAACAACAGCGATACACCCAGTACGCTATTTTGCCTTAATAAAGATAAGCTTGCTGAAATCTGGCATGGGCGTCGTATCGGCTTCGATAAAGCCAAAAGTGAATATTTATTCGACGAAACTTACGCATTAAGTGAGCTAAGTGAACAATTATTGAATTTGGTGAACGGCCAACAGATTTTATTTTACGCACAAGGCACGTATCCGACTTTTGACGGTAAAGTATTTTCGTTGTTAAACAGGCTGCGCAGTGCACCTAAAAAAGGCTACAAAGCACCAGATACAATTAAAGATGTACGTAGCCTTATTCACGAAATGCGTTTGTTTAAATCGCCAAGCGAAATAGAAATTATGCGCGAAGGCTGCGAAATTAGTGCGCGAGGACATATGCGTGCCATGCGTTATTCGCATGTGGGGGCGACTGAATTTCAGCTAGAAGCAGAGCTTCATCATCATTATGCAATGAACGGCGCACCGCACCCAGCTTACGGTACGATTGTTGGTAGTGGTGACAATGCTAATATTTTGCATTACACACAAAATAGCGATGTGCTAAAAAATGGCGACCTAGTACTTATCGACTCAGGTTGTGAGTTACAAGGTTATGCAGCAGATATAACCCGTACGTTTCCAATAAATGGTAAATTTAGTGAAGAGCAAGCGGCGCTTTATAATGTTGTACTTAAAGCACAAGACGTTGCTTTTGGTGAAGTAAAACCGGGCGGTTATTTGTCACATGCTAATAAACTAGCAATGGAAGTAATGACGCAAGGTTTGCTCGATTTAGGTATTTTAACTGGCGACTTTGACGAGCTAATGGCAAAAGGAGCGTGTAAAGAATATTACATGCACGGGCTAGGGCATTGGCTGGGGCTTGATGTCCATGATGTTGGCGATTATAAGCAAGATAATGTTGAGCGTGCATTTGAGCCGGGTATGGTACTTACTATAGAGCCTGGGCTTTATATAAGTGAAGATTCAAACGCCCCGCAAAAATACAAAGGCATTGGTATCCGCATTGAAGATAACTTACTAGTTACCGAAAACGGCCATGAAAATCTGACCCTAAGCGTGCCTAAAACAATTAGCGATATAGAAGCACTCATGCAAAGTGCTAAAAACGTATAAAGCTCGGAGAATATTGTGGCTAAGCAGTTTGATGTAGTTGTTATTGGCGGTGGTTTAGCAGGCGCGAGCTGCGCGTTAAGTGTGGCTAAAACTAACCCCGCTTTAAGTATTGCTGTTGTGGAAGCTAATCAAGTAACTGGCGAATATCATCCAAGCTTTGACGACAGAAGCATTGCACTTGCTCAGCAATCGGTAGAGTACCTACAAAGCCTCAATTTATTTGAGCAAAACGCGCCTTACACTGCAGCAATAAAAAAAGTGAGCGTGTCTGATCGGGGGCACTTTGGCAAAGCGCACATTAATTGCGGTGAGTTTGCTAAGGCTTCACTTGGTTACGTGGTAGAAGTTAACCCATTTGGCCGAGCGCTTCACCTGCGTTTAACGCAGTCAAACATTGCGCTTTACTGCCCCGATAGCGTAACTGCCATTGAGCAAACATTGAATAGCAATACACTCACCCTACAAAGCGGCGAGCAATTAAGTGCAACGTTATTAGTTATTGCTGATGGCGCACAATCACCAACACGTAACTTACTCGGGCTTGGTTTTAATACTCAGCCTTATGAGCAAGGCGCAATTATTGCCAACCTAGAAGTAGCAGATGGGCATAATAATCATGCTTTTGAGCGTTTTACGCAAAATGGCCCGATGGCGTTATTGCCCATGAGTAATAATCGTTATTCGTTAGTCTGGTGTATGTGCCAAGAAAAGATTGAACAGCACATGGCACTTAGTGAACAAGGTTTTTTAAGTGCCTTGCAAAGTGCGTTTGGTTATCGCGGCGGGCAATTTACAAAAATAGGCATGCGCGCAAGTTATCCGCTCGTTTATGGGCAAGTAGAATCCTTAATTGCTCACCGCACTGTGGTAATAGGTAATGCTGCACATGCAATTCATCCTATTGCAGGGCAGGGTTTTAATTTAGGCCTTCGCGACGTACAAGTACTTAGTGACTTAATAGCAAATAGCCAGCACGACTTAGGCAGCTATGCGTTTACCCGTGAATACTCACAAAAACGTCGCGATGATATTAAAACCGTAATGACCTTAACCGATGCACTGGTTAGGCTTTTTTCAAACTCATCGCGAGTGTTTGCATTTGGGCGCAGCATTGGGTTGTTTTCGATGGATTTATTTCCCGCATTAAAAGCGCCATTAGCTAAACAGTTAATGGGGCAAGTTAAACAAGGTAGGCGTTTATGAAACAAGCACAGGTTTGTATTGTAGGTGGTGGCTGCGTAGGGCTAACATTGGCACTTGGATTGACAAAAGCTAATATTAGCGTGGTTGTGCTAGATGGTGCGCCAACTCAAGGACTACCTTGTGACGAATATGGTTTGCGTGTAAGTGCGCTAAGCATTGCGAGTCAAACCTTGCTTGAACAATTAAACGTATGGCCCGAAATTATCGCACAGCGAGCGTGCGCTTATACGCATATGGACGTACGTGATGCCGACAGCTTTGGCAAAATAGCATTTAATAACGAACAACTTGAGCTTGAACATTTAGGTCATATTGTTGAAAACGACATTATCCGCTACGCGCTTATAAAAGAGTTAGAGCAACAAAGTAGTGCCACACTAATGTTTGATACACAGTATCAGCAAATACATCAAAGCGAATCTGATGTATTTATAACGCTTAAAAGCGGGGAGCCAATTATTGCAAAACTGCTGGTGGCCGCTGATGGTGCAAACTCAGCTATTCGTAAACAATTTAATATGGCGCTGAGCTTTAAAGATTACGACCATCATGCACTTGTGGCGACTGTAAAAACTAAAGAGCCACATGCAAATACCGCACGCCAAGTATTTTTACCAACCGGGCCACTGGCATTTTTACCGTTAAGCGATGCCAACACGCATTCCATAGTGTGGTCTACCAGCCCAAATCATTGCGATGAACTGCTTGCAATGGACGATAACAGCTTTAATAAAGCCGTAATGGCTGCAATAGATGGTCAATGCGGGCTGTGTGAAGTGCAAAGTAAGCGCGCTGCTTTCCCACTTAAAATGCGCTACGCCCAGCAATGGGTTTCAGGCAAAGTGGTACTCATTGGCGATGCTGCGCACACTATTCATCCATTAGCAGGGCTTGGTATGAACCTAGGCCTAAAAGATGCCGCTTATTTAATTGAGCTTTTAACAAGTAATAATAAAGAATTTGCTAGTACGCGCACACTTCGCGATTACGAGCGTACCCGTAAGCTCGATGCACAAAAGCATATAGCTATGATGCAAGGGCTAAAAGAGCTGTTTGAAGGTGCAAACCCGTTTAAAAAGCTTATTCGTGGAGTAGGGCTATCGTTAGTTGATAATCTTGGGCCAATCAAGCACCTGTTCGCTAAAGAAGCAATAGGGAAGTAAAGTAGGTTGAGTTGAGTAAAATAAAATCTCACGAAAAAAGCTGTTAGTTATTCGCTTTCAATAAAACCCGAGATTTAATTTAAACATCGGGTTTTTGTTTTAAAGTGATTTTTAATACATTAAAAGCTATCGCTTTTCACGCAAGCAAGCTCGGCGTCTACAAGAAATATTACACTCTGTGCTTAACTTTTACTGTATGCGTACAGCTTGCTGGCGCGACGAGCGAAGCTCGTGCTTTGGTATGGGTTAATGCATTGAAAGTTATCGCTTTTCACGTAAGTAAGCTCGGCGCCTACAAGAAATATTACACTCAGTGCTTAACTTTTACTGTAGGCGTCCAGCTTGCTGGCGCGACGAGCGAAGCTCGTAATAATTACCTTTATAAACTTATCTATTAAAGCGTTAAAAACCTACTTGCTTAATTATCCGACTAAGCGTAAAATGCGCGCTCATTTCGGCTTTTAAACTATTAATTCCTTGCCTTAAACCGACCGGCCGAAACGGTAGAAGGCTCTATTAACCGTAAGGAATATCCATGCGTCATTACGAAATCGTATTCATGGTTCACCCAGATCAGAGTGAGCAAGTTGCTGGTATGATCGAACGTTATACTGGTTCTATCACTGAAGCAAATGGTGTTATTCACCGTCTTGAAGATTGGGGCCGTCGTCAATTGGCTTACCCAATTAACAAGCTTCATAAAGCTCATTATGTTCTTATGAACGTTGAAGCACCTACTGAAGTAATCAGCGAGCTAGAAACTACTTTCCGCTACAACGATGCAGTGCTTCGTAACTTAGTTATCCGCACTAAAACTGCTGTAACTGAAGCGTCTCCTCTTGCAAGAGAAGAGAAGAAAGAAGCACCAGCTGCTTAATTGTTTTGAGTCCTAGCATGGCGTTTAACTGGCGGTAAATATAAATGGTTAGCCCTTTTATGAATCAGCTGGTTATATCTGGGGTAGTTTGTAAAACTCCCAAGTTTAGCCAAAGCCCTGCTGGCATCCCGCAT
Source organism: Pseudoalteromonas aliena SW19 (assembly GCF_014905615.1). Taxonomy (NCBI): domain Bacteria; kingdom Pseudomonadati; phylum Pseudomonadota; class Gammaproteobacteria; order Alteromonadales; family Pseudoalteromonadaceae; genus Pseudoalteromonas; species Pseudoalteromonas aliena. Next base: position 21,161 of record NZ_AQGU01000022.1, on the reverse strand, counting down.
TGTATTTTTGTTGTAGAACATAAATCAATGCAAACCGAAGCAGACCTTAACCGTAATAGTTACGTGAGGCTTCAGGTAGTTGCCAGTGGAAAGCAAATGCAACAACAGACTCAACATTTGCACGTTGGGCAGGCATTGCAAGTGAGTGGTTTTTTAAATCGCCACGAAGGTCGTAACGGCCTTAGCCAATTGGTTTTGCATGCTCAGCATATAGAAAGAATTATTTGAGGAATTAATCTCATGGCACGTTATTTCAGACGTCGTAAGTTCTGCCGCTTTAAAGCGGAAGGCGTACAACAAATCGATTACAAAGATCTAGCTACTCTTAGAAACTATGTTACAGAAAGTGGCAAAATCGTACCTAGCCGTATTACAGGTACTAGCGCTAAATTTCAGCGCCAGCTAGCAACTGCTATTAAGCGTGCTCGCTACTTAGCCCTTCTTCCATACACTGACTTACATAAGTAAGCAGCGGATTAACAGTTTTTAAAAGGTGTAGAAACATGCAAGTTATTCTACTAGATAAGATCGCTAACCTAGGTAGCCTAGGTGAACAGGTTGTAGTTAAATCTGGTTTCGCACGTAACTTCCTTTTCCCTCAAGGTAAGGCAGTTCCTGCGACTAAAGCTAACATTGAAACGTTTGACGCTCGTCGCGCAGAACTTGAAGCGAAAATCGCTGACCAGTTAGTTGCTGCACAAGCACGCGCTGAAAAACTAGAAGCATTAGCAGAAGTTACATTAGTATCTAAAGCTGGTGACGAAGGTAAGTTATTCGGTTCAATCGGTACTCGTGACATCGCTGACGCTATCTCAGCTGTTGGTGTTGAAGTTGCTAAGTCAGAAGTTCGTTTGCCTCTAGGTACTATCCGTGAGACTGGTGAATTTGACGTATCAATTTCAGTTCACTCAGACGTAACGGCTACTATCAAAGTAATCGTAATCGCTGAAGCTTAATTTTCAATTAAGTGACAAAAGCCGTGCTATTAGCGCGGCTTTTTTGTATCCGTAATTTAGCAAACTTTAGTTATTAGTTAAGGAGACAGTTAAATAAAATCTTTTATAAACCTCATTTTGCTGTAATTATTTTTTCATTTCATTTAAACCTTTTCTAACTGTCATTACGTCTAACTTATCAATACACTTAAATAGCAACTCAACAATAATAATTAAAAGGCTAGATCAAGGATGCTACACGTTAAACCCGAACAAGCGCCATTGTGCGAAGCTGCATTAATTGAGCGAGTTAAGTCGGGCGATCAGAGCGCATACAAAGCGTTATATGAGCTGCATATAAAACGTGTTTACGGTTTATGTTTGCGTTTATTGGCCGATGAAGCACATGCTGAAGATGCAGCCCAAGAAGTTTTTGTGCATGTATGGTACAAAATAGCGCAGTTTGACGGGCGATCGCAGTTTTCTACTTGGCTTTACAGTGTTGCCAGTAACGTGGCGATTAGTTATGTACGCAAGCAAAAAAACTGGTTACAAAAAGTAGTAAGTATTGAGCACAGCGGTATGGATGAACAGTCGGCTAACGACTGCAAAGGCTTAAATGGTCTCGATAAGTTAATAGTAAGGCTTCCTGAGCGCGCACGCATGGTATTTGTGTTGTTTGCAATTGAAGGTTATAGGCACGAAGAAATAGCCGAACAATTAGGCATGGCCGTTGGTTCAAGTAAATCGCAATATCATCGAGCTAGGCAGTTATTACAAGAGTGGTATGAAAATGAATAAACCAAATTTTGACGACTATTTAAACAAGTCATTAAACACCCTTGATAAGAATGTCGCGCCTCGCAAAAACTTGTGGACGGGGATTGAGCGAGCGATTGTTGATAACAAGTCTATACAAAAAAATACTAGAGTTTGGCCAAAGCTAACTGCAATAGCTGCATGTTCGATTGCCGGGTTAATAGCACTAAACATGTTTGTTATAAACTCAGAGCCACAGCCAGTCATGGTGATGAGTGATTACTTTACACAGCAAAAGCAAAGCTTACTTGTGCAATATAAAAACCAAGAGGCACTAACCACCAATTGGCAGGCGCAATTGCAAGAACTAGAAGAGGCAGAGCAGGCAATAAAGGGAGCGCTTAAAAATGAACCACAAAATCGAGCGCTACTAACAATGTTAGCGCAAATATATCAACAACAACTTAGTTTAATTAACAAAGTGCATGCACCACATTGGCAGCATATTTAGGAGAACAACATGAAAGCGATTTTATTAGGATTGAGCTTATTACCACTTGTAGCATTTGCCGGTGAAAAAATAGATAAGCAAATGGAGGTGCCAAATAAAGGTCTTATTTTTATTGAAAACCAACGTGGTGATATAAGTATAACTGGTTGGGATAAAAACGAATTTAAAGTATCAGGCGTGCTTGATGATAAAGCACAGGGGTATGAGCTTAAAACGAGTGGCAACAAAACTCAGTTTATTGTAAAAATGCCGCATACAACAAGTTGGGATAACAATGACGGTGGTTCAAAACTGACTATTTTTATGCCGAAAAGCAGCGCGCTTGAGTTTGCAGGTGTGAATGTATCTGTCACTGCAAAAGAGCTACACAACGGCACTGAGGTCGATGTAGTTAATGGCGAAATAACAGCAAGCGATTTAGCCGGTAACATTAAACTCACTAGTGTTAATGGTGATGTAAACGCACAAAACCTCAGTGGTAATATTCAATTTGAAACTGTAAATGGCGAAATTAATGATAAACAGTCAAGCGGGGAATTACGTTTTAGCGCTGTAAATGGCGATATTAAATCAAACTCAATTGCAACTGATGTACGTCTTGAAAACGTAAATGGTGATATAAAATTTACTCTATCGAGTATTAAAAATTTACGTATTAATACCGTAAATGGTGAAGCTGAAGTGCGCATTAAAGAGCTTTTAAAAGGGGGCGATGTTCGTTTTGAATCGGTAAGTGGCGACGCGGAATTTTTCTTTCCTGCTGATGTATCGGCTAAGTTTGAAATTGAAGCTCATGCCAATGGCAAAATAATAAATGAGCTCAGCGGTGATAAAGTTCAAAAAGCTAAATATGGGCCTGCTAGCGATTTAGAATTTAGCATTAATGGTGGTAATGCTAACGTTGAAATGGATACGATTAGCGGACGAATCGAACTTAGAAAGAAATAACACTTATTCCCTTCTAGATTACAAAAAGCAGGAAAAGATTTCCTGCTTTTCTATTTGCACAGCCCCTGCAAGTCGATAGAATAGAGCCATTCAATTTTAGTACCGTGAAGTTATGGCCAAACCAGATAAGCAAGTCGACACTCTTAAAGTTCCTCCCCATTCAATAGAAGCTGAACAATCTGTTTTAGGTGGCTTAATGCTTGATAATCAAGCTTTTGATCGCGTAGCTGAGCTTGTTGTATCACAGGATTTTTATACCCGCACGCATAAGTTAATTTTTGAGGCGATGACGGCGCTTGCTGAGATTGGCGATCCAATCGATTTAATCACTATTTCTGAAAGTTTAGAAAAAAATAATAAATTGGCAGGCATTGGTGGTTTTGCTTACTTAGCCGAAATTGCTAAAAACACGCCAAGTGCTGCGAATATTGACGCCTACGCGAGCATTGTACGCGAACGAGCTGTTGTACGTGAAATGATTGGCGTGGCGAACGAGATCGCAGAGGCGGGTTTTAATACAGAAGGGCGTACTAGTCACGATTTACTTGATTTTGCTGAAAGCAAAGTATTCAAAATAGCTGAACAACGTACAAAAAGTACGGAAGGCCCACAAAGTATTCATAACATCCTTGAAAAAACCGTTGATAAAATAGAAGAGCTTTATCAATCTCCACAGGATGGTGTTACGGGAGTCAGTACTGGGTATGCCGATCTTGATAAAATGACGACGGGCTTACAGCCATCCGATTTAATTATTGTTGCAGCGCGTCCTTCAATGGGTAAAACCACTTTTGCGATGAACCTTGCGGAACATGCCGCGATGACTCAAGACAAACCAGTACTAATTTACTCGCTAGAGATGCCGTCAGAACAAATTATGATGAGGATGTTAGCGTCTCTTGGCCGTATTAACCAAACTAAAGTGCGTACAGGTCAATTAGATGATGACGATTGGGCGCGACTTTCATCAACCATGGGTTTGTTGATGGAAAAAGGCAAAATGTATGTTGATGATGCGTCGGGCTTAACACCTACCGATGTACGTTCACGTGCAAGGCGTATCGCCCGCGACCACGGCGGCATTAGTATGATCATGGTCGATTACTTGCAGCTAATGCGTGTACCAAGCCTTGCTGATAACCGAACGCTTGAAATTGCAGAAATTTCGCGTTCACTTAAAGCATTAGCAAAAGAGCTAAAATGTCCGGTTGTCGCGCTTTCGCAGCTTAACCGAACGCTTGAGCAACGTGCCGATAAACGCCCAATTAACTCAGATTTACGTGAGTCAGGGTCAATAGAGCAAGATGCCGATTTAATTATGTTTATTTACCGTGACGAAGTTTATAACGAAGATAGTACCGACAAAGGTATTGCTGAAATTATCATAGGTAAACAACGTAATGGGCCAATTGGTAAAGTGCGTTTAACATTCCAAGGTCAATTTTCTCGCTTTGATAACTATGCGGGACCAGCGGTAGATGACGATTACTAATGCGCTTAGCCACTGCTGAAATTAATTTAGCTGCACTTGCGCATAATTTAGCGCAAGTTAAGTGTTTTGCACCTAACAGCAAAGTGATGGCGGTGCTAAAAGCAAACGCTTACGGGCATGGTTTAGTAACGATTGCGCAGCATTTAAATAATGCTGACGCATTTGCTGTGGCGCGGATAGATGAAGCGTTAGCTCTGCGAGCTGGGGGCTTAACAAAGCCAATAGTTTTACTAGAAGGCTTTTTTAACAAAGCCGATTTACCTATTTTGCTCGCCAACAACTTTCAAACTATTATTCACGATGAATACCAATTAGCCGCGCTTGAAAAAGCAAAGCTTGATGCACCAATAACATGCTGGTTAAAAGTAAATACAGGTATGCATCGATTAGGTATTGCGCCAGAGCAATTTGATGAATTTTATAGCCGTCTTCAAAAAACACCTAATGCTAAAAATACGGTTAATTTAATGACTCACTTTTCGTGTGCTGATGATGTTGATAATGCGAAAACGGTTCAACAAATCACCTCGTTTGATAATTTAGTGAATGGCATTGACCAAGCGCATTGTTTATCAAACTCTGCCGGTATTATTGCATGGCCAAGCGGCCATGGTGATTGGGTACGTCCTGGGCTTATGCTGTATGGCGTATCGCCAATGGCAAATAGTATTGGTGCACAACATAAATTAAAACCAGTTATGCGCTTAACTACGCGTGTAATTGCCGTGCGCAATGTACCAGCCAATGAAGCAGTAGGGTATGGTGGGCGTTGGAAAAGCGATAAACCAACTAAGTTAGCCGTTGTTGCTATGGGCTATGGTGATGGTTATCCACGGCATGCTAAAGAGGGCACGCCAGTTATAATAGGTAAGCAACGTTATGGTATTGTGGGAAGTGTAGCTATGGACATGATTAGCGTAGATATAGGTGCTAATGAGCACAATATTAAAGTAGGCGACAGAGTCACTATGTGGGGCCCAGAGCTACCGGTAGAAGAAATAGCAATGTGCGCTGATACTATCCCTTACGAGCTATTATGTAATATTACACCGCGCGTAAGCTATGAGTATCAGCGTTAATACAGCTAACTAAGTTAGTTGTATTACGATATTTACTCTTTTATAAAGTAAATATCGCTAAAGCCCATGCGGGCAAATTCCTGGTCGCGAAAGTTACGCACAGAAGCAGACCCTTTTGAGGTCATTTCTATTTGCTGTACCATGCTCAAGTAACTAGTCAGATCAATACCTTCGGCAGCAGCAATTGCTTCATACATGTCATGGTATTTATCTTTAGCGAAATTAATTTCGCGCGGTTCGTTTTTAAATTTATAGGTTATTCTACGTGCCATATTAAGCTCATTTCAATTGAGTGTTACAGCGATTTTACACTGTATTTAATAACGGCTCTAGCATTGAATGACGTATTGTAATCGGTAATAATACCAATTTTATTAAAAACATGATCATTCTAGCGAATTAAATAACTCACTAACGACGTTAAAAATTATTTATATAGAACAACTATGTATCATAATTTTAGCCTTGTTATTGTGCTATTTTCTTATCGCTATAATAGACCACTAATTTAATGCAATTGGTAATTAAAATAAAGAGTCAAAAATGAAATTATCAGTAGAGATCAGCAAATACCCACTCCATCAAGATTACATTCCGTTTATTAAAGGCTTTATTGACCGATTAAACGAATATGATGATTTAAAAGTGATCACAAATACACTCTCGACTCAAATTTTTGGTGATTACGATTTAGTAATGCAAGTACTTAGCACCGAAATTAAGCGCTCGTATGAAGAGTTTGGTAAAGCTATTTTTGTATGCAAGTTTCTTTCTGGCGATTTATCGCCTGAATAATTTATAACAAATGGCACAATTAAACGGTAACTGCACACTATGGATTTTTTAACACAAACCTTGAGTGGTTTTACAGCAATGTCGCACTGGGAATATATTGCGGTAGGGCTATCGATAGCCTATTTACTACTGGCAATAAAAGAAAGCCTGTGGTGCTGGCCAGCTGCATTTTTTAGCACACTTATTTATACTATTATGTACTGGAATGGCGCGCTATTAATGGAGTCGCTACTTAATTTTTACTATATGTATATGGCTGTATTTGGCTGGATTGTGTGGCGAAGAGGCAAAGCCGAAAATCTAAATATTACATCATGGTCGATAAATCGCCATGCTGTTCTAATTAGCTCAACAACCGTGGCCGCAATTGTAATTGGCTACATAATGCAAAACTATACTCATGCCGACTTTGCCTATCTTGATAGTTTTACAACGTGTTTTGCAGTAGTTACTACTTACTTAGTGGCTAAAAAAGTGCTAGAAAACTGGCTGTACTGGATTGTAATTGATGCCGCTTCTATGTATTTGTATTATGAAAAAGGCTATTACCCAACACTTGCGCTCTTTATATTCTATACCATTATGGCTGCATGGGGCTTTAAGACTTGGTATGAAGAGTATGAGCAGAGCCAAGCAAAGCCTTTAGCACAGCTTTAATCAATGATTGAGCATCATCAGTTAGTAAAAATGTGTAGTGCGTTTATAGAGCCTGCAAGCGTTATTTCAAGTGAGCGATTGCTGAATGGCTTTAGCAATGATAATTTTTTAATACGTACCAAGCAACAAGGGCATTTATTAAAGTGTTATAAAAGCCATTGGCCAGCCATAGGGCTTGAAGCACAGCGTTTTTTAAGTGAGTTTAATATATGCCCTGCACCTCTTTGGCTCGATAAGGCAAACCAGTGTGCTGCGTTTGATTACATAGAAGGTGATACAGCTCAATCACGTACGAGTGTTGCGCATAGTTTAATTAATAAACTAGCTCAAGTTCATGCCTATTGCGTTAAAACCCCGCTAATGAATATAGCCCAAGAGTTACTTTTTTATCAACGCAGTACGATTTACAAACAATATCAATCGCAAATAGAAAAGACGCTTAAGGTAATTTCTGACATGCCGTTTAATGAAGGGTTTTGTCATAATGATTTAGTTAAAGAGAATATCATTGTTAGTGCTTCTGGCATGTATTTAATTGATTTTGAATACGCAAAAACTAACGATGTATATTTCGATCTGGCATCACTTGCCATTAGTTTTAATTTAAGTGAGCAGAATGAACGTGTGTTATTAGCTGATTACGAAAATTGCACCGTGAGGAAAAATAAATTCACTCAATCAATCGATAAACTTAATTGCTATAAGTTATTGTATTTAGTGTTGTGCATAGGATGGTATGAGCAGCGCGCTATAAAAAACAAGTCGGTTGAGTTACGCGCGCAGCTAAATAAAATAACAACACTTATGGTGTTTTAAAGACCGCCAAAACGTGCTGCTAATTCTTTATACTTCGCAACTTCGTTTGCGTCAAATTGCGGTTCACCGTCTTCATCTTGTGATTTAGCAATTAATAAACTTTCTCGAGTAAGGCGTTTTACTCGCTCTACTTTTACACCTAAAAACTCTGCAACTTGCTCAGTTGACATTAAACTCATAATTACTTCCTCGTCTTAATTTTAGAACCTAGTTGTATATCATAGTGAATTTGTTACTAAGTCGTTACTGTTTTTTTATAATATTATAATAAAATAGCGCGTTTTTGCCTCTTTATTAAGTATTTTATTTATAATAGTTTGATTTGTGAGCATTAAAGTTAAATGCACTAGTATTTAGCGGAAGATATCTTTATCATTATGCATGCTAAAGCACTGATATCGCGAGTTGGTGTGGCGGCAACAAATGTGCTCTCGTGGTGAAATGGATATCACGTGGCCCTCCGGAGGCTGAGTTGTAGGTTCGATCCCTACCGAGAGCGCCATTTGCTTTGTATCCCTTGCCAATTATATTTCCAAGATCTTATTTAAAATACTCGTCATATTAATAATCCTTTTTAGTCATATGTTATTGAGAATAACTCAAAGAGTAGACTTTTAGGGTTAAATAATGATACTTAAGGTGCATATTCCTTAAATTTAGAAACCCCCACTTTTATGCTGATCACCTTACCCATATCAGAGATTACTCCCGGCATGTATGTTGATAGTGTTGCAAAGCAACATGAAGGGATTGATAGCATAAAAATTAAGACAAGTGGATTAGTGCGAAGTCGCTCTATTATTGATCGCTTGGTGGCTGAAGGGGTCTTAGAACTCATTATCGACTTTGAGAAAGGCGATGCAGCAATACCCGTTAAATACAGGCCGAAAGTAGAGCCTAAAGTTGTTGAAAGTAAAAAGGCGAAAGAGGTAGAGGAGGCTGATAATTTACAGTCGGGCGTAACCGTAAAACAAGAGTTTGCTAAGGCAAGTGTTAATTACGATCAACATAATAGAAAGCTACAAGCTTTGTATGGGGATTTAACCTCTGGTTTAACACTTAACTTGAATATGCTCGATGAAATAGTAACAGAAATAGTTGCCTCAGTTTTTCGTAATCCAAATGCTATGACTATTCTTACACGTATTAAAGATAAGCATAGCTACAACTGGCGACACATGATCAACTGCGCTATTTTTACGGCTGTATTTGCAAAGTATTTAGGGTATGAAGAGTCGTTAGTGCAAGAATTTGCAATGGGGGCATTATTGCACGATTTGGGTCATGCTAAATTACCTCAAGGTATATTTTCAAAACCAACTCCAGTTACAAAAAATGAGCTTACAGTAATTAAAAAGCATGTTTCACAAAGCCTAGGTTTAGTTAAGGGAGTTAAAGGAATAACACCACTGATGCTTGATATGATAATAAATCACCATGAGCGTTTAGATGGGTCTGGTTATCCTCGTGCTATTAAAGCTGAAAACCTAAGTCGTCCTGCGCGTATTATGGCGATTGTCGATGTGTATGATGCGATGACTGCCGATCGACATCATCAAGACGGGGATGAACCAATTAATGCTCTGCGCTATCTGCTGGCTAACAAGCAGATGTTTGATGCCGAATTAGTGCAGCACTTTATTAAGTGCCTAGGTGTGCATCCAGTGGGTACTATTGTAAAGCTTACAAATGAACGATTGGCGTTGGTGTTAGAGGGTAATAAATCGAACCCAATTAAGCCGAAGGTGAAACTGTTTTACAATGCAAAGCATAATCATCATGTTACTCCTAAAGATATTGATTTAAGTGATAACACTCAAGATCTTAAAATTTTAGCCAGTGTTAAACCATTAGACTATAAAATTAATTTATCTCGTTTGTTAAAAGAGCACTTGCTTGAGTAGCCTTTTTACATTGCTTATATTGATATTGTTTACTTGAAATAAACGCGCCTAAGAAACAGCTTCCCATAAGTATCAACCACAATAAAGTTCCCCATTCTACATGTAACGCTAAGCAGCACAGTGCAAGAGAAATTAATGCGCTAAACATGGCACCTACCCAATAATGATTTACCGGATTATCACATTGACCTGCCCGCGTGCAGGCACAGTAATTTGCTTTATAAAAACAAAAAACACTTACACCACAAAAAGCAAGGCCACCTATAATGAGTGAAATGATCACGATTTTATTTCCTTTGCGATTTTTAAAGAAGTGTAAATTGCAATAGATTTCAAGTCAATCTAAATGATAATTAGTTACATTTAGAGCTTATACTCTAATAGCACATTTCTCATCCGATGAGTTTTAATAAGTTGTTATAATGTCGTTAAAAATCATGTTTTTTGGTGTTTTGTGACGTGTTACTAGGGTTTTTTACAAAAAATTAAGGTAGTGTACTCGGGTTTTAAATCTTAATAACAACACACATAGCTACCCAAACAGTTCGTTTGGTTAAGGACACAACAATGAAATTTACTAAAACTCTAATTGCAGTATCGCTGGCATTTGTTTCTGCAGATACATTTGCTGCCGCATTCCAACTTGCAGAACAAAATGCATCAGGTCTAGGCCGTGCATACGCAGGTGAAGCCTCTATTGCAGATGATGCGTCTGTAGTTGCTCGTAACCCAGCGCTAATGACATTATTCAAAAACAAGCAATTCAGTGTTGCAGCGATTAGCGTTATCCCTGATGTAAGCCTTGAAGGAACTGGTACAAACAATGGTTTACAAGCCAGTGTATTAGATGAAGATAGCATTGTGCCAAGTGCGATTGTTCCTGCTGGTTACTTTACGATGCCAGTTAACGATAAAGTATCTGTTGGTTTTGGTGTTTTTTCTAACTTTGGTTTAGCGACTGAATTTGATAACGATTATGCTGCAGGCCAAATTGCAGGTGAAACTGAAATTTTAACTGTTAACATGAATGCCAGCGTTGCTTACAAAGTAAGTGAACAGTTTAGTTTTGGCGTTGGCTTAAACGCCGTTTACGCTGAAGCAAAAATTATTCGTAAGTTTGGTGCTTCTCCATTACCGATCCCTGCTTCAGCTGATGCTGTCAATCTTGAAGGTGATGATGTGGGTTACGGTTTAAATATTGGCTTAATGTATCAATTAGATGAAAATAGCCGTTTTGGTTTTAACTACCGTACAGAAACAGATATTACTTTTGAAGGTGATTACTCTAATGAGCTTCCTTCAGCATTTATCCCTGGTGGCTTAGATGGAAAGTTAGTACTACCTGGCTCTGTTGAAATTGCACTACCAGCAATCGCTGAGTTTTCTGGTTCACACCAACTTGATGACAAATTAGGTCTTCACTACAGTGTATTATGGACAGGCTGGAGTAGCTTTGATTCATTAGAAGCACAAGTAACATCACCAACAGGTAATAAGTTTAGTGCATTTGAAAAAACAGAAGATTTTTCTGATTCAATGCGTTATTCAATTGGCTCAGACTACCAGTTGAATGAAAACATATTACTACGTGCAGGTGTTGCATTTGATGAGTCTCCTGTATCACAAACACACTTATCAATCTCGATTCCAGATACAGATCGTTTTTGGTTCTCGTTTGGTGGTAATTATACAATCGATCAAAATTCAAATGTCGATTTAGGTGTGAGCGTACTTCGTGGTAAAACACAAAACTTTACTGAAGAAGACAAACTGGGTTCTGAGTGGTCTTTTGAATCAAAAGGTCATGCAGTGCTAATTGGTGCTCAGTACAACTACAAATTTTAATGTAGAAGTGTCTTGTGGTTAATCACAGGACACAAAAAAGCCGCTCATTTTAATAAGTGAGCGGCTTTTTTAATGCCTGTTTAACAAATGCTAAACAGGCATAATAACTAAAATTATAAATTTTCTATTTTAGTTTTTTGCGCAAGTAGCTTAGTTTTAGCATCGCTAAACTCAGCCAGTTTTGCATTTTCTTTAGCAAGTACGGCTTCAGGTGCGTTGTTTACAAACTTTTCGTTAGCGAGTTTGTTTTGCACTTGTGCTAGGCCTTTTTCGGCTTTTTCGAGTTGCTTATTAATACGCGAAAGCTCGGCTTCTACATCAATTAAGCCCGCCATTGGGATCATAATTTCAAGGTTGCCAACATAAGAAGTAGCACATGCTGGTGCATCATCTTTATTTTCAAGCATTGTAAACTCTTCAATTTTTGCAAGTGACGCTAAAAATGATTTGTTTTCTTCAATGCGGCGCATGTCGTCGCTTGATGCATTAGCAAGTAATACGCCCAGTGGTTTACTTGGACTAATATCCATTTCACCACGAATATTACGAATAGCTAAAATGAATTGTTTAACCCATTCTAAGTCTTCCATCGCTTTAGCATCAACGCTTGCTTCATTATATACAGGGAACGGCTGAACCATAATACTGGTGCCCGCTGTTTCAAGGCCTGCAAGTGGTGCAACGCGTTGCCAAATAGTTTCAGTGATGTATGGCATCATCGGATGCATTAAACGCAGTAAGCTTTCAAGTACGGTAATAAGTGTATTACGTGTACCACGTTGCTGTGCCTCAGAACCTTTGAATAATACAGGCTTAGTTAGCTCTAAGTACCAATCACAAAATTGGTTCCATGTGAATTCGTAAAGTGTGTTAGCGGCTAAGTCAAAGCGGTAGTTATCTAGGTGTTCTGTGTAGGTTTTAACGGTTGCTTCATACTGACCTAAAATCCAACGGTCAGCTAATGAAAGCTCCGTTTGCGCACCGTTTGCAAAACCACAATCTAACTCTTCTGTGTTCATTAATACGTAACGGCTCGCGTTCCATAATTTGTTACAGAAGTTACGGTAACCTTCAAGGCGGTTCATATCCCAATTAATATCACGACCGGTAGATGCCATTGCAGCAAGGGTAAAGCGAAGGGCGTCGGTACCGTGTGCTTCAATACCGCCTGCAAATACTTTACGCGTATCTTTTTCGATTTTAGCGGCAAGTTTTGGCTGCATCATATTACCAGTACGTTTTTGTACTAGGTCTTCAAGCTCAATGCCGTCAATCATATCTAGTGGGTCAAGTACGTTACCTTTTGACTTAGACATTTTATCGCCATTGTCGTCACGTATTAAGCCAGTTACATACACGGTTTTAAACGGAACTTGTGGTTTGCCATTTTCGTCTTTTACAAAGTGCAGCGTCATCATAATCATGCGCGCAACCCAGAAGAAAATAATATCAAAACCAGTTACCAACACGTCAGACGGGTGGAAAGTTTTTAAATCATCGGTGTTTTCTGGCCAACCTTGTGTAGAGAACGTCCAAAGCGCTGATGAGAACCACGTATCAAGTACGTCTTCGTCTTGGCTTAACGTTACGCTGTCTGCAATGTTGTTTTCACGGCGTACTTCAGCTTCGTCGCGACCAACAAATACGTTGCCTTCATTGTCGTACCAAGCTGGGATGCGGTGACCCCACCAAAGCTGGCGTGATATACACCAATCTTGTACGTCGTTCATCCACGAGAAGTACATGTTTTCGTATTGCTTAGGTACAAATTGAATATCGCCATTTTTAACTGCGTCTTTTGCAGGTTCAGCAAGTGGTGCAACACGTACGTACCATTGATCAGTAAGTAATGGCTCAATTACCACACCAGAGCGGTCGCCGTAAGGAACCGTTAAACCATGATCTTCAATTTTTTCAAGTAGGCCAAGTTCTTCAAATTCAGCCACAATTGCTTTTCGCGCAGCAAAACGATCAAGCCCATGTAAGCGCTCAGGAATCGGTGCATCAAACTCAAGCTCTTTACCGTCAAAGGTGTATGTTTCACCTTGGGTAAGAATAGCCGCGTCTTTATCGAAAATGTTGATCATCGGCATTTGATGACGCTTGCCTACTTCGTTATCGTTAAAGTCGTGCGCTGGCGTTATTTTTACACAGCCCGTGCCTTTGTCTTTATCGGCATGTTCATCAGCAACTATTTTAATACGACGATTAACGATGGGTAATAAAATGTCTTTACCGATTAAATCAGTATAGCGCTCGTCATCTGGGTTTACTGCAACACCCGAGTCACCCAGCATAGTTTCTGGGCGAGTTGTTGCTACTACAATGTAGTCTTTACCGTCTTGTGTTGTTACGCCGTCGGCCAGTGGGTAACGTAAGTTCCACATGTGGCCTTGTTTATCTTTGTTTTCAACTTCAAGATCAGAAATAGCAGTGTGTAATTTAGGATCCCAGTTTACTAGGCGTTTGCCTCGATAAATTAGATTTTCTTTATGGAGGCGTACAAACACTTCTTTAACGGCTTCAGATAAACCATCATCCATTGTAAAACGTTCACGATCCCAATCAACCGATGCGCCAAGGCGACGAAGTTGTTTAGTGATAGTGCCGCCTGATTCTTTTTTCCATTCCCAGATTTTATTAATAAAATCTTCACGGCCCAAATCGTGGCGTGTTTTACCTTCTTCAGCATGCAGTTTACGCTCAACCAACATTTGCGTTGCAATACCTGCGTGGTCAGTACCTACTTGCCATAATGTGTTGTTACCTTGCATACGTTTAAAACGCGTTAGGGTATCCATTATTGTATCTTGGAAGGCGTGGCCCATGTGTAAGCTACCAGTGACATTTGGCGGCGGGATCATAATTGAATATGGGGTGCCTTGGCCAGATGGCTTAAAGTAGCCTTTTTGTTCCCAGTCTTGGTATAGAGACTGTTCAATATCTTGCGGATTGTAGGTTTTATCCATTACACAGAACCTTAAATAAGTACTTAAATTAGTTGGTTAGCTATTTAACTAAAGGTGTTTTAGTTATTAATATCTTGCGTGGTGATATTGGCACCGAGTTGGCGCAGCTTTTTAAAGCGCTCGCGAGCAGCTTGCTTAGCAGCGGGTTCTACGGGTACAAAATCAAAAACTTGGTTAAATCGACGGATAAAATCCGGTAAGTTATTAGCCAAATTAATTAAAACTTTACGATTACCAACAGGAGGTGTGATGCCAATTTCTACCGGCGCGCCGCCTTTAGGGCCTTCGCCTTGCAGGTTGTGAGGCACAAAACTGTCGGGATCGAATGCCCAAATTATTTCATCAATGGCACAGGCGGTCTCGTTGTTATCTACACAAATAAATACACGTTGACCATTTCGATACTGTTCGGCTGCAATTTGTGCTGCCAAAGCAAAATGATCACCTGGCTTTGCCAACGATTCATCTTGCTGTTTTAGAACGAAAAATTTAGCGTTCATGTTCATTGTATCGGGGTTTCCCATCACATTAAATGCGCACTAAGTTGATACACATAAATTAAGAGGCAGATTTTGCCATATAACGCGTTTTGCTTCAATTAATACACAAATAAATAAGGCGCCAAACGGCGCCTTATAAACAGCTTTAAAGTTAAATGTTCACTTTAATCTTGAGCGGCTTCGCTCACACCTGCTCTATTTAATAAATACTGAGTAAGCATAGGGACAGGGCGGCCGGTAGCACCTTTTTTAGCACCACTTTTCCATGCTGTACCGGCTACATCTAAATGCGCCCAGTTGTACTTTTTAGTAAACTTAGATAAAAAACATGCCGCAGTAATAGTGCCTGCAGAGCGTCCACCTAAGTTAGTAAAGTCAGCAAATGGGCTGTCTAGTTGATCTTGATAATCATCCCACAGCGGTAACTGCCACGCACGGTCGCCACTTTGCTCAGAGGCTTTTAATAAGTCGTGTGCCAGAGGGTTATGATTTGACAGCAAACCCGTTGCATGTGCGCCAAGGGCTACAATACATGCACCTGTAAGCGTTGCTACATCAATTACAGTATCTGGGTCAAAGCGTTCAACGTACGTTAACGCATCACATAACACTAAACGGCCTTCGGCATCGGTGTTTAACACTTCAACCGTTTGCCCTGACATAGTTGTTAAAATATCACCAGGACGATAAGCATTTGGGCCAGGCATGTTTTCACAACCCGCTAAAATACCTATCACATTAATAGGTAATTGCATTTGTGCTAATGCGCGCATTGCACCAATAACACCTGCAGCGCCACCCATGTCATATTTCATTTCGTCCATGCCTTCGCCAGGTTTTAATGAAATACCGCCTGAGTCGAACGTTAAACCCTTACCAACAAGAACAATAGGCGCTTGATCGTCGGCTGCGCCTTTATAGTTAATAATTGACATAACTGATTCGTTAACGCTGCCACGACCAACAGCTAGGTATGAGTTCATACCTAGTTCTGCCATTTGCTCTTCACCTATAAGATCAACAGTAATGTTGTCAAAATTGCTTGCCAGCTCTTGTGCTTGCTCGCCTAAATACGCAGGATTACAAATGTTTGGTGGCATGTTAGCTACGTCTTTACATAACTTGCTACCTGCAGCAATAGCTAAGCCATGCTCAATCGCACTTTCACCAATAGTAAGTTCGCGACGCGTTGGCACGTTAAACACCATTTTACGAAGTGGACGGCGAGGATCTACTTTTTTGCTTTTTAACTGGTTAAACGTATATAAACAATCTTGTGTAGTTTCTACCGCTTGGCGTACTTTCCAGTATGTATCGCGACCTTTAACATGCTGCTCTGTTAAAAAGCATACCGCTTCCATCGAGCCGGTATCATTTAAAGTATTTATTGTTTTAGAAATAATTTGTTTATATTGTTTGTCGTCAAGTTCGCGCTCTTTACCACAGCCTACAAGCAGTATGCGCTCGCTTAATACGTTAGGTACATGATGCAATAATAAAACTTGACCTGGTTTACCTTCTAAATCGCCTCGACGAAGTAAATTTGAGATATAACCATCACTGATTTTATCGAGTTGTTCACCAATGGGGGATAACCTACGTGGCTCGTAAACGCCAACCACAATACATGCGCTACGTTGTTTTTCTGGGCTACCACTTTTTACGCTAAATTCCATTGTTACTCCTGGTTTTGAGTCAATTAAGCTATTAAATAGGGGCTAAAAAAGATTTTTAGTCTAATAACTATAATATTAGCCGATTTTGCTAGACTCTTACTGTGTAATTGAACTTTATATGTTTAAGGGCTACTAATGCAACATTATATCGTGCACTTAGGTAGGATAATTATTTTTGATGGCTTATAATAATAGCCTATTTGTCAGTATCAACTGCGTAAAATAGCTATTTTACGATTCAACACTCACTATTGTAGTGAAATTTCATGTTTAACAGGGGCGAGCATTGCTAATTTTCCGTTATTTGACCGCTGAGGTTTTAAAATCGCAGGTCGCCGTATTTTTAACTTTAATGACAATATTTTTGTCGCAAAAGTTAGTTGTTATTTTAGGTGATGCCTCTGAAGGCAGTATCCCCGCAAAATTAGTCTTGTCGATGATTGCTCTGAAATTACCGCAATTAGCATCTTTAATACTTCCGCTGAGTATATTTTTAGGCATTATTTTGGCTTACAGCCGCATTTATGCAGATAGCGAAATGACAGTACTTAAAGCCTGCGGCGTAAGTGAGTGGTACGTTGTACGCGTAACACTTATATCAAGTGCTGGGTTGGCATTTTTAGCCGCAGCACTCACTATGTATATAGCACCATGGGCAAGTGAACAAGAATATCAATTAAAAGAACAAGCTAAAGCCGATGCTGGTTTATCTGCGCTCAGAGCAGGGCGATTTCAAGAAACCGGCAACGAAAAAGCGGTGGTGTTTATTCACAACATTGAAAATGGCGGTAAAGAATTAAACAAAGTATTTGTAGCGCAATTACCTAATAACGAAAAAGACGACTTAGCGCGCCTAGTATATGCAGAGCAAGGTGTTGTAGTAGAGGCATTAAGTGGCGAGCAACAACTGGTACTTACTGATGGTAAACGATATGAAACTGATGGCTCAACGCCAGCGCTTAACTTAACTGAATTTGACGGGTACAGTGTGCAAATTCGCGAGCAAGAAATAGAGCATCAACGCCGTAAGCTAGAAGCAGTACCTACCAATCAATTACTCAAAATCAATACACCCGAATCGATTGCGCAGTGGCAATGGCGACTAGCTATTCCTCTTTCTATTCCATTGCTCACTTTGCTAGCTGTACCATTGAGTGTGGTGAACCCTCGTCAAGGTAAGTTTGCCAAATTGGTGCCTGCTATTGGTTTGTATTTAGGTTATTTTATTTTACTTAATGCGGCTAAATTTGCTGTTGAAGATGGCAAAATCCCTCCCTCAATTGGCTTATGGTGGATCCACTTAAGTGCCCTATTCATTGGCGGATTGTTAATTATTAAAGGGCGGTCACTTGGTGCTTGGCTCAAAGCTGTTGTAATTAAACGGGAGCTAGGTTCATGATGAAAACGCTTGATTGGTACTTAGGGCGCAGTATTTTACAAACAACAGGCTTTGCTTTATTAGTCTTGGCTGGTATTAGCACCCTTATCAAATTCATCGAACAGCTAAAGTCGGTAGGGCGTGGAAGTTATGATTTAATGACCGCAATGCTTTACACCTTGTATACTATTCCTGGTGATTTAGTTGTTTTTTTCCCGATGGCAGCACTCATAGGTGGCTTAACAGGACTAGGGGCTCTTGCTTCTAACAGTGAGCTGGTAGTTATGCAGGCTGCAGGCATGTCGCGCTTACAAATTATTGTATCTGTTATGAAAACCGCCGTTTTTATGGCTATTTGTATGATGGCGCTTGGTGAGTGGGGCGCTCCCGAAGCACAGTTACATGCAAAAGAAATGCGTAATCAAGCAATTCATGGTGGTGATGTATTTAATGCGCAAAAAGGTGTATGGGCTAAAGATGGTAATAACTTTATTAATATAGAAGATGTTGACCAAAATGGAATGCTGCACGGTGTGCATATGTATCACTTTAATAAGTCGTTAGACCTAACTCAGATAACAAAAGCTAAAAATGCGGTCAGCAGAAATGAAGGTTGGTTACTACGTGATATAAACAAAGTGATAATAACGGATGAACAGATCACGACGGAACAAGTTGCTGAAGAGTTTTACGCTTCACAATTAACCGCCGAAAAATTAGGAGTTGTATCGGTAAAACCTGAATCGTTATCGTTTTCTGGTTTATGGTCGTATTTAGGTTATTTAAAACAGAATGAGCAAGATACAAGTACTTATGAACTAGCGCTTTGGCGTAAGCTTATGCAGCCAATATCTATAGCTGTAATGTTACTTGTAGCACTGTCGTTTATATTCGGTCCACTGCGCACGGTTACCATGGGGGCTCGCATCATTATGGGAGTTGTAACTGGTATTGTATTTCATTTAACAAATGAAATATTTGGCCCTGTGGTAATGGTTTATCAAATTCCTGCCTTTGTGGGGGCCGTATTGCCAAGTATCATATTTATAGGTTTTGCAACTTACTTAATGAATAAACGAGTCTAATGTTTGATATATAGCAGAGCATTTCGCCTAAACAAAAAAAGCGTGACCAAATCAAATTGTCACGCTTTTTAATATTTGTTTAACCCCACTGTTGAGATTAATCAAGCTCTCGATAAACACGTTTGTTCTCTTCTTTTGTTAATGCAATAACTTCAGTTTTAGATACATAATCTTGTAATGCTTTTTTATTTTTTAAATCAACTAACACGACTAAATTACCCAAACCAAGCAAGGAGCTTACGCAGCGTACAATTGCTTGAGGCCAGCTAATAAGATTACCTTCGAGCGTTTGTACTTTTAAACGCCATGCGCGCATTCCAATAGTTTGGCCGCTTTTAGTCCAAAAATATGCAAAAAAGAAAACGTTAATACCTACAAATAGCGCACTTCTAATTCCGTATAGCAGTGGCGAGTCTTGGATAAAAGCAGCAGGATCATCCGTCTGAGCAATAAAGTCTAATGCAATTAAGCCCTGAATTACCGCAAAGTAAAGTATAGCCGTAAGCATAGATAAGGAAATTACAACTAAAGCGTCGTAAATCAAAGACGCAAAACGCCGCCAAAAACTTGCACGAGAAAACTCACCTGACATAAATACACTCTCACTATTAATATGCGCGCTAGTTTAGCAAATAAGCTCATAAATACTAGGATCTATAGACGTTGCAGCAACACCTATGCGTATGCTTATCTTTAAATGTTAATGATTGCTCAAATGTTAAGCGGTTGATTGTCGTAATGCGATAAAACGCTTGCTGCCAACCTTATTGTTTGTATAATGCTTAGCATAGAGACGAAGGCAAATAAATAATCCTTAGCTCTAAAGTGGTTTTTCTTTATCTTCTACTACTTAGAAGTTCAAAGAAAAATTATGCCAGCGTGATGAAATTGGTAGACATGGGGGATTCAAAATCCCCTTCCGAAAGGAGTGGCGGTTCGAGTCCGCCCGCTGGTACCACTTTTTATAACCCCGACCAAATTGGTCGGGGTTTTTTTATGTCTGAAATTTGGGTTTTATTTTTAACTCACTATAAACGGATTTTTTATCGGTATTTTCATTTTTATTATTGCCCCCGATCGTATCATCTAAATATTAGCAGCCTTTGCTTTTAAATGGACTCAAATAGAATAATAGTATTTAACCTGATCTCTGGTTAAGAGATTCACTAACGCATTGAATTATGGTGATATTTAAATTCATTTTCTCTAGCCAGAGATTTTCAGTGAAAACAAGGCGAATTTACGCGTCAATAGCGGGCCTATTGCAAGTAAATTCAACGCAGTTAGCGCTGAAAATAGCTGCTCGAGATAGATTTATTATCCAGAGTTCAGGTTATATTAGTAATACGAGAGTGCTATTTTTCATAAAACAAAGTGAGGACACTTAAAATTAGACAAAGCCGCTTTACATTATTTGTAGGTATTATAGTAGTGGAATTGGTTTATGGGCTATAAGTACGCCTTATATATAGTAGATGCATCATGTTTAGCCTGATATTTGAGCTGAAATTTCCTTTTAGCTCCTTATTTGTATAGCTTTTATACTAAATTCATTTAATTGTTAAAAAGCTGAAATAAAACATTGACCCCCGCTCGGATCTCCCTATAATGCGACCCCACTGAGACGGGAAACGGCAACGCATAGCGAGGCAGCAACGACTCAGAGAGTTACATAAAACTTCAGTTTTGAATCTTCCAAAAGAAAGTTTAAAAATAAGTGTTGACTCGAAAAATAAAGGGTGTATTATTCGCATCCCTTGAGACGCTAAAGCGACTCAAAACGTTCTTTAACAATATAAAGCAATCATCTGT